>JAYUTQ010000433.1:0-3119 GCA_043755055.1 Chitinophagaceae bacterium
CCTGTTATTACAAAATCAGCTTCCAGATCAGGCCATCAGGGCAAAGGAACAAAACTGCCGGGGTAAGGGTGCAAATGGATGGCATAGACATTTTGCCAGGAAGACTCACTTCAAGTGATATCAATCAATGGGTCACTGTAAAGACCAACGCATTTAAAGTTACAACAGGTACTCACACATTCAGGTTCATTGGCGATAATGGATTGGCTGAGACCCCGAACGTGATGGGACTTGACAACGTTTCCCTTGAAAAAGAAGCTGTGTGTCAGCCATGCAACTGTGGTCAATGGAGAGGTGTTGCGTTCGCAATTAGCAGACCCAGTATGACGATAAATGACCTTAATCAAAGTGAAAGAGCACCACAGAATTTTATTGGATGTGGAAAGACTATAGTAATAAAACAAGGCTCTTTGATTCAGCTAAATCCGGTTTTCGTATGTGCAGGTAGCTGCGGTGCGAAATATAAAGCCTCCATCGTTTTCCCCAATGGCACCACTCAGTCTATTACCACTTTTCCCTATTTGTTTAGTGAGCCTTTAGTGGGGTATTACAAATTAAACATGGTTCCGTATTGTGGCGACCGGCCGTGCCCACCATGCAACATTTCCGTTTTTGTAACCCCTGGTTGTCAAGGCGATATAGTTACCGACTAACCGGGCAAATACTCACACTCAAAAATTATAATCTTAACAAATTAAGGGGGAGGCAAGAAATTACCTCTTCCTTAATCTCAAAAAATCAATCACCATGAAAAAAACAATCATCATCGCCATCCTGATAGCATCTATCGGAATGGCTAAGGCACAAGTAGGCATCGGCTACAATTACATCATCTCTTCTAACAAAACCAGTTCATCCCCCACTAACCTGTTCGCTGGTAATGGCCATAGCGTAGGCATTAGTTATTCAGGGGAAAAGAAGGCTCGGTGGTTAGCTGATCACCCAGAAGATGATCGGCCTTCGATAGAAAGAAAGGCAGTTGGCTACGTTTTGTCTCTACGCGGAAGCGTCAGTTACCAAACTGGTAATACTAGCCAGACCGACCTTACCGCTTTTGCTAAAACCCTTACTGCACCGTTGGGTTATAAAATTATGCAAAGCAGCACCAATTGGAAACAGGTTGTGGTAATGGGAGGCCCCGTGTTACGACTTGGCAAAAGAAATAACGGGCTACAACCTTTTGATATAGATGCCCAGGTTGGAGCAGCCTTTAAACTTTCTCCACGCCGCATCACCATTGATAGAACAGATGGCCAGGCTGTAATCTCAAGGGTGTTCGATAAAACAGACAAGGGTACTACGTTGGCCTGGCAGGTAAATGCAAGCGTGCCGGTATTTAGGATAGGAGATGCATTGAGCGTTAGCCTAAATGCCGGTTATGGTTTTAACGGAGGGAATGTTGGAGTTACAACTAACTACTTTTCCCGAGGTTCCAAAGCAAAGATTAAAGCAAATAACCCTTTGTGAGAATCTGTTTATTTAGTTATTAAGAAAGCCCTACAAATCATTACTAAAATTTAAACTCCGCCACCCATGAACACCCCAAACCAAACCCCCAATTTAGCATCCGTCCACACCATTATTTGCGTAGCCCTCTCCCTTTTATCAGCCATCAGTGGGCTGGCTATTTTAATAGCTGTATCAGGGGTTATGGTGGTTCCGGTCGTATTGGTCTTAGTCCTGGTAGCCTACTTTGTCAATGCCCTAAATTTTCCTAGATAATAATTATTTCACGTCACCTTTTGCCAACGAACCTTTTTTAGATTTGTTGGCTTTTTTATGCCCAAAGGTTTTTAATTACAAACTCAATATTAAAGAAAAGAACCCCCATTTTAATCCATCCCAACCTTGTAAATGTCAAATGCCATTTGACATTTACAAGGTTGCTCCGTACATTAGCAACATGATACAAAGAGCATTACAACCGGCTATTGAAAAGTTTTTAAAAACATTTCCGGCGGTGGTAATATTGGGGCCAAGGCAGGTGGGCAAAACTACTTTGGTAAAATTAATTGCCAAAAAAGGCAAGAAAAAAACCATCTACCTGGATCTGGAAAAGCATAGCGACGCCGAAATGCTGCACAATAATGCCGAGGAATATTTACTGTCTTATGTAAATGATTGTGTGCTGATAGATGAGGTACAAAGGATGCCCAAATTATTCCCTTTGTTACGAGCCATGATTGATGAAAAGCGGGTCCCCAACCGCTATATTATTACCGGTTCTGCTTCGCCGGATTTATTAAAGGGAGCATCCGAAAGCCTGGCTGGCAGGGTGATGTATTTTTATTTGCATCCCATTGGCCTGCACGAATTGCCGCCAACTATCAGCATGGAAAAACACTGGTTCAGGGGTGGGTTTCCGCAGGCATTAACCATGAACAATGCAGCCCTGTTACATGGCTGGCTCGATTCGTTTATTACTACGTATATAGAAAAAGATTTACCCTTTTTATTTGATGTAAAATTTTCGGTGGTTACCATGCGTAAAATGTGGAGCATGCTGGCCCATTTGCAGGGCAGTATTTTAAATGCAGATAAACTAGGGGCATCGCTGGATATAACCGGCACTACCGTAAAAAGATATTTAGATTATCTGGAGGCTGCATTTATTATTACACGCCTTCAGCCCTATTTTGTAAATATTGGCAAGCGGCTGGTAAAAACACCTAAAGTTTTTATAAACGATAGCGGCATCCTGCATTTTTTATTGCGGGTAAACAGTGCTAAGGAACTGGCACACCACCCCGGTGTAGGTGCCTCTTGGGAAGGGTACGTAATAAGTCAGGTACTGTATGCTAAAGATAGCCGTCTGGATATGTATTATTACCGCACCCAATCCGGAGCCGAATGCGATTTGGTATTGGTACGTGGCCATATAATAACTGCGTGTATCGAAATAAAATTTAGCAAAGCCCCGGTAGTAGCCAAAGGTTATTACCAATCTATTTCCGATTTGGCAAGTAAAAATAACTTTGTTGTTTGCCCTCCTAATATTGATTATGTTACCAAAGATGGTATCCGTGTGGTAGGCTTGGAAATATTTATAAAAAAGCATTTACCTAAGCTGTAAGCAAAAAGCACCATCCTTGTAAATGTCAAATCCTATTTGACATTTA
>JAYUTQ010000434.1:0-3116 GCA_043755055.1 Chitinophagaceae bacterium
GCAGATAAAAATCTATGCAACGAATGCCCCGAATGGACCTAATGGATTTCCCATGTAGAGACGCCATGCTGGCGTCTCAATCCACGTCGGTCTATCCAAATAATCTATCCCAACCCTCAAAATATTAGCAGGTTTTTTACCGGCACGATTTAGACGCCAGCATGGCGTCTCTACATGGGAAATCCATTAGGTCCATTCGGGGCATTCGTTGCATAGATTTTTATCTGCAAGATTCAGACGCCAGCATGGCGTCTCTACAGGAGGAATCAATTATTTTTACCCCAATGGATAAATTCAACAACAAATACCGCATACCTTCTGCACGGTTGCAACATTGGGATTATGGTTCGGCAGGTATGTATTTCATCACTATCTGTACCAAAAACAGGGAACATAGTTTTGGTGAAATTGTGGATGGTATTATGTTGTTGAGTACGATTGGTAAAATGGTGAAAGAGGAATGGTTAAAATCACCCGCCCTAAGGCCAGATATGCAATTGGAATTGGGCGAATTTGAAACGATGCCCAATCATTTTCATTGTGTATTGATTATCGGTAACAATCAATACAATTCGGATGGGGAAAATCAAAGCCCGACGGCAAATAAATTTGCCCCACAATCTAAAAACCTTGCCTCTGTAATGCGTGGTTTTAAATCGGCTATAACATCTTTTGCCAAAGAAAACAATATTCCATTACAATGGCAGGCACGTTTCCACGACCACATTATCCGCAATCATGAAGAATATCTGCGGATCTCCGATTACATCGTAAACAATATAGCCAATTGGAAAGATGATAAATTTTATGGCGATTCCCCCCTGTAGAGACGCCATGTTGGCGTCTAAATTCAGGTGGGTTTATCCCGACAATTAAATCCGACCAAGACATTTCCTATAATTTTTTATCGGCATGATTTAGACGCCAGCATGGCATTAACCAAATTAAAAACCCCATGACCCTTACCCAACTCGAATACATTGTAGCCGTAGATACATTCAGGCATTTTGCCAATGCAGCGGCTAAATGTTTTATAAGCCAGCCTACGCTGAGTATGCAGATTCAGAAGCTGGAAAACGAATTGGGCGTTAAAATTTTTGACCGGAGCAAACAGCCAGTGGTGCCTACAGAAGCCGGTGCAGAAATTATTTTACAGGCACGAAAAATCATTAACGAAAGGGACTTGATAGAAGAAATAGTAGCCCACAAAAAAGGCGTGGCGGCTGGTGAATTAAGGGTGGGCATTATACCCACATTAGCTCCTTACCTGCTGCCATTATTTGTGCAGCAGTTTACCGGCAAGTACCCGCAAATACGGCTTACCATTACCGAAATAATGACCGATCAGGTGGTGAGCCGGCTACGGGAAGGCCGGATAGATGTGGGCATTTTGGTTACACCATTGCTTGAAAATGGCATTAAAGAAAATGTGTTGTTTTACGAGGAACTGATGGCTTATGTATCGCCGAAAAATTCAGCATTTAAGAAAACATACATGCTACCGCAGGATATTGACCCCGAAAAATTATGGCTGCTGGAAGAAGGCCATTGTTTTCGAAGCCAGATTGTAAACCTGTGCGAATTGAAAAAAGCCAGTATCGGCAATACGCATTTCGATTACGAAGCTGGAAGCATAGAAACCCTTCGCCGCATGGTAGAAATTGGCGATGGTATTACCATCATCCCCGAACTGGCTACGCTTGGCATGACAGACAGCCAAACCCAACTGATACGCTATTTTAAATCGCCGCAGCCCATGAGGGAAGTAAGCCTTGTGGTACACAGGGATCAGGTAAAAAAGAAACTGGTAGAATTATTAAAAGGTGCCATTATAGATAGCCTGCCGGAAAAAGTGAAGAAGAATAAGGGGAAGCAGGTGGTGCCGGTGTAGGTTTTATTTTTGATTTTATTTTCACCGCAGAGGCAGGGAGTTGGGGAGGAACGCTGAGAAATTAACAAGTGTATTTAGAAGTCTGTTCTATTTCTCCGGTTGGTTTTTAAAAATAAAAATTAGCTTTATAAAAATGAACGTTATGGAGACAACGACTATACCGAGGATGATAGATATGGAAGCCATTGATACTTTAACCGTGGTTCAACGGCTTGCAATTATAGAAGCCATACAAAACTCTATAGGTGAGGAATATGATATTTGGTTACAAAGCCAGGGAGCGGATGAGGACGAAGGAAAGGATGATTTAACCCTGGCACAGGAAGCATTGATAGAATATGATGCCAATCCAGAAAGTGCTATCCCATGGGATGAATTTTACAAAGCAGAATTAGAAAGCTTAAAAGCCAAACAGTTTTGTTAAGGATTAACATTGCTGCGGCTAAAGATATTAGAAAAGCGAAAGATTGGTATGCACAAAAATCGCTTGGGCTTGGGGTTGTTTTTCTTAAACACCTCAATTTTCATTTTAAAAAAATCGAAACATATCCCAGCCAATATATGTTTGTAAACAAAAGGGTTCAGCGATGCCAGCTTAAAAGGTTTCCTTACAAAATTTACTTTACCGTTAAAAACGATGATATCATTATTCTAAGGCTCAGGCACAATAAACAAAAACCCTTAAAGCGTTTTACTTAACTTCTCCCCGCCGCACCAGCTTAATCATAGCACTGCTTAGCTCTGTACTTTCCATCCTTGCGGTGTAGCGGATGCCGCCGCTCCATGCTTCCATATAGGCTGTGTTGGGCGGTATGCTGCCGAGGTTTTCGGCCACCATTACCAGTTCGTTATCGGTTAGCAAATCGGCGGTGGCTATTTTAATGATGTATGGCTTTTCTGATAGCCGCACATGGGTTTCTACCACTCTTCTATTTAAGAAAATAGTTACGCTATCGCCGTCCACTTCGGCATTGTCGTAAAAGCGAAACTCAATACTGTCGCTCAGTATGGGTATTTCTGATGTGAGTACATTTTTGCGATTGGTAAACTTTTCTTCTACAGTAGGTGGGGGTGGTGAGGCTTTTACAATAACTGGTTCGGGCCTTTTTTCTACAGGCTTTACCACAACAGGCTCAGGTAGTTTTGGGTTCGTTTTTACAATAACGGGCTCGGGTAATTTTTCCGGTGTTTTTACAATCACTGGTTCCGGTTTCTTCTCTACCGT
>JAYUTQ010000435.1:0-7043 GCA_043755055.1 Chitinophagaceae bacterium
TGGAAGTTCGCAAACGCCCCGGCACGGTGGGCATTTGTGCGGCTATACGCAACCATTACAATGTAGATACTGTGCCGCACCTCATATGCGGTGGCTTTAGCAAACAAGAAACCGAAAACGCCCTGATAGACCTGAATTTTTTAGGTATTGATAATGTGCTGGTATTGCGTGGCGATGCTGAAAAAAATGAACCATCTTTTGTGCCACATTCTGATGGACACCCTTACGCTATCGATCTGCTTAAGCAGGTTTCGAACCTTAACAATGGTATTTATTTAGAAGATGATATTCTTAATGGCAGCAAAACCAATTTTTGCATTGGCGTAGCCGGCTACCCCGAAAAACATTTTGAGGCGCCCAACCTTGAAATAGATATGAAAAGGCTGAAAGAAAAAATAGAAGCCGGTGCCGATTACATTATGACGCAGATGTTTTTCGATAACCAGAAGTTTATTGATTATGTAAAACAATGCCGCAATGCAGGCATTGAAGTGCCGATAATACCCGGCCTTAAACCACTTACTACCAAAAAGCAACTGAGCGTACTGCCCCGCATTTTTCATGTGGATATACCTACCGACCTGAGCCTTGAAGTAATGAGATGTAAAACTGACGCCGATGTGGAACTTGTAGGCCAAGAATGGCTGATACAGCAAAGCAAAGAGCTGAAAGAATTTGGCGTACCGGTATTGCATTATTACACCCTTGGCAAACCTAAGGTGATACACAATGTGGTAAAGGCGGTTATGTAAGGGAGCTAGTGGTGAGTGGGGTTTGAGAAATAGAGATTTGCAGGTAGATGGCGGATGGTTAAAGGGGTATGAAATTTTTAATAATGCCTCACCACCCGCTAATTTCCATTCTCAATTTGCGCTGTTTCAAAATACACTAATTTGTATTTTTTGCCTGCCAGCCAAAAAGATTTCATTTAAACACTGCAACAAACCCATTCATGTTGTAATCTGATTTTATTGCATGTGTGATATGCGCCTATACTAAAGCCCACTTACCGTTCACAACTCCTTACTAACTTTCCCTAAGCAAAATTGTGGGGGTAAAAAATAACCCTACCCAATATAAATACGCCGAATACAATGAGGATAATGGCCGAAATAATATTGATTTTGTGCAAGGTTTTTTGGGTTAGTTTTTCCCGGAGCTTGCCGGCAAGCAGCACCTTTAAAATATCCGAAGACAGCACAAATATGAGGCAGGTAGTAAAAACGACGATGCGCTGCTGAACCGTCATTACATTGGCAAAATAGGTACACCAGCTAAGCCATAAAAATATGGGGCCGGGGTTGATGGTATTCAATAAAAACCCTTGCAGGCTGATGGTAAAATAATTTTTATGATTCAGCTTTTCGGTAATGCCATGGTCGTCGCCAACTTTAGGTTCTTTTTTAAAAATGATGGTGATAAGCCCCATTACAATTAATAATATACCGCCGCCAATAGCCAATTGCATTTTGTATTTTAGCAAGCCCTGCACCAAAGTAGCCGCCAGGTTACCTACCAATACCATAAATATATCGCTGGCCGATACTCCTGCTACAAAGGCATAACCCGCCTTATGCCCATACCGGATGGAGGTTTTTATGATCGCAAAAATAACCGGCCCCACCGCTACAGATAAGTACAGTCCTATTGCTAATCCTTTAAGTAATGCTTCGAGCATGCAGAATTTAGATTTTTAGTAATTAGTACGTTGTACTTAGATAATAGGATCAAGATTGTAGTAATAAATGCATATTACTGCAAAAGTCTCAATACTTCTCACGGTTCAGTCTCAATACTAAAATCTCTGTACTAAGTACTATGTAGTTCTCCTTTTAGAAATTTCGTCCAGTCTTCCAGCATTTTGCCTTTTAATACCCGGGGAAATTTATGCTGGCCGCCGATCTTGCCTTTGCACTGCATAAAGTCCATAAATTGTTGCTGGCTCATCACTTCCAGTCGAACATGCTTAAGGGCATGGCGGCGCTCTACGGCATAATCATCGTTTAGCTCATGTAGCTTTTCGTCTATAAATGCGCCCAGTTCCAGAGCATTTACTTTATCGTTAGTGGCTACATACCAGTTATGGGCAAAAAAATTGCCATGTGGCACACCAGCCACCGTAAACTCCGGTACAGATATATTAAAATGCTGCTGCGCCATTTCTACCGCCTTGTTCATGTTATCTACACTCAGGTGTTCGCCTACCAGGCTCAGGAAAGATTTGGTACGGCCGGTAATAATAATCTGGCAATGTTCCCTGTCGGTAAACTTTATAGTATCGCCAATCAGGTATCGCCATGCTCCGGCCGAAGTGCTGATGAGCACTGCATAATCAATTCCTTCTTCCACTTCGTGTACCATTAAGGCTTCGGCATTGGGTTTTACATTGCCATCCGCATCAAAATTCAACTCGTTGAAAGGAACAAATTCAAAAAAGATATGGTCGTTGGTTACCAGCCGCATGGAGCTGGAACCCTGTTTATCCTGATAGGCCAAAAAACCTTCGCTTGCCAGATAAGTATTAATATATGTAAGCGGCTTGGCAAGGTATTTTTCAAACCCTTTTTTATACGGCTCAAAGGCTACGCCGCCATGTACAAAAAAAGAAAGATTGGGCCAGATGTCGTGGATGGTTTCCAGATTATAGCGTTCTATAATCATTTCCATACAAAGCTGTGCCCAAGCCGGTACGCCCAATAAAAAACTAATGTCCCATTCAGGAGCTTTCTCTACGATTTCTTCCAGCTTTTTTTGCCAGTCTTTTTGCCTGGCTATTTTTTTACCCGGCTTGTAAAACGGCTGAAACCAAAATGGCTGTTTACGTGCTGTAATGCCGCTTAAATCGCCGGCATAATAGCCCGGCCCCTTTTGCAACTCCGTACTGCCACCCAAAGTAAGCCAGCCTTTGGGTAAATTTTGAAGTGGGATATTGTGGTAGTTTCTAAGGCTTAACAACATCCGGATCATTACGGTTTTATTGCCCTTAATAAGATCGTTGGTAATGGGTATGTACTTGCTGGCAGCTTCGCTAGTGCCGCTGCTTAGGGCAAAATATTTAATCTTGCCCGGCCAGCACACATCGGGGATGCCTTCTAAGGTTTTGTGCCACCAGCCTTTAGAAATACTGTTGTAATCGAATATGGGAACAAACTGCTGAAAGCTTTTGCCTACATGTTTGCTCAATAATGCTTCGTCGAAACGGTATTGCTGGCCAAAGCCGGTAAACCTTGCCTTACGCAACAATTTTTTCAGCACTTTTAACTGCTGCCTCCTTGGCGAAGACACGGGCAGTTTTAATGCTTTTGAAATTTGCCTCGGAAGTTTAAAATCGAACAGGGCCATAGGCTTGCACTAAAGGGTTTGCATTGGATTTGCTAAAATAGGCAAAGCAGTGCAACAGTTTGCAGATTTGCAGTTTGCTGTTTGCAATCATGGGCTTAACTGTTACCTACTTTATCCCCTTCAGGTAATCGCCATAGCCGCTCTTTTTGTACACCTCAGCCAGTTTCATCAACTGGGCATGGTCTATAAATCCCATACGATAAGCCACTTCTTCTATGCAGCCTATTTTAAGGCCTTGCCGTTTTTCTATTACCCGTACAAATTCTGTAGCATCGTGCAGGCTGTCGAAAGTGCCAGTATCGAGCCAGGCGGTGCCACGGTTCATAACGCCTACCTGTAGCTTGCCCTGTTTCAGGTATTGGTTGTTTACCTCGGTTATTTCGTATTCGCCACGGTGGCTTGGTTCTATAGTAGCTGCTATTTGCAGCACATCGTTGTCGTAAAAATACAGGCCCGGAACGGCGTAATGGCTCTTTGGGTGTACCGGTTTTTCTTCAATAGTAAGGGCTTTAAAATCCTTATCGAATTCCACCACGCCATAGCGTTCGGGGTCGCTTACTTCGTAAGCAAATACGGCTGCTCCTTCCACATCGTTAAACGATTGTACCAACTTGCCAAAGCCTGCTCCGTAAAAAATATTATCGCCCAAAACGAGGGCCACTTTATCGGTGCCTACAAAGTCGGCACCAATTACAAAAGCCTGTGCCAGCCCGTTGGGAACGGCTTGTACTGCATACTCAAAACGGCAACCCAATTCGCTGCCATCGCCCAGCAAACGCTTAAACTGATCGTTATCTTCAGTTGTGGTAATAATGAGGATTTCCTTGATACCCGCCAGCATCAAAACGCTTAGCGGATAATAAATCATCGGCTTATCGTAAATAGGCATGAGCTGCTTGCTGATGCCTTTTGTAATCGGATACAATCTTGTGCCGGATCCGCCGGCTAGTATAATGCCTTTCATGATTTTAAGCCCCCTGTCCCCCGGTGGGGGGAACTTAGTTTTAAAGTGAAAAATTATTTTCGTCTGGGTTGAATTTGATTTTTTCCTTGCCGTGGTTGGTGTCCGCACCAACCGCGAATGTAGGACTGTAACATTTATATGGTTTGATTAAAAGCAGGTGGTCGATATAAACAATTCCGGGGTTGTTTACAGTCAGTGGTCGGTGAGGACACCGGCCACGGCTAACTAGGAACACCAATCCCAACTTAATATACTTGCAAACGCATTTTATTATTTTATTTTTATTTGTTTATTCTTTTGTCTGCCTTGTTTCTTTTTTAATGGCTTTTATCTCTTTTAAAAGCAGGTTTTCAAGTTCGGCTTTTGGCAGCAGTAGTTGGTATTCGGCCACGCCTATTGGTTTGTTTACATCCTGCAAAGCAATTTCCACATCCAGGTGGTCTTTATCGGCACATAGAATAATACCTATAGATTGGTTTTCGTTTTTGCCTTTTTCTAATCGGTCTAGCAATGATAGGTATAGGTTCATTTTCCCGATATGCCCGGCTTTAAAGCCACCTATTTTTAAATCGATAGCCACCAGCGACTGCAATCCCCTATGGAAGAAGAGCATATCTACAAAATATTCTTTGTTGTTATACTCAAGTCTGTATTGATTACCTATAAAGCTAAAGCCTTTGCCAAGCTCTAAAATAAATGCCTTTATCTTCTCTATCAGTCTTTTTTCCAGTTCTAATTCCTGTACAGGTTCAGTTATGCCTAAAAAACCTAAATTATACGAACTTCTAAACACCTCATTGGCATATCCAGCATTCGCCTCAGGTAATGTATTATTAAAATTGTTTGTTTTTATTTGCGTTTGTGCAAGTGTGTAGCTATCCATTTTAATGGCGTTAAGCAATAAATCCCTTGTCCATCCTTTCGCAATCGTTTCGTTAGCATAAAACTCAGTTTGATTATCGTTACTTAATTTATTGATTAAAAGTAAATTATGCCCCCAGGGCAATACTGCGACAAGGTGTCGCAGTATTAAAGTGCTTTGCGAATAGCGTTCATAAAAGCGTTTCATATCCCACAAATTGCGTGGAGATAAGCCCATGTCGGGAAATTCTATTTTCAAATCGACGGATAATTGTTTAACAACCCCGCTTCCGTAACCCTCTGCTAATTGTTTTTCAAAGAGTAGTTTGCCAAGATTCCAGTACACAGAATTTGTGGTACTGCTTATCTGCCGTGCCATTGCAGCACGGGCTGTGCGGATTTCTACAACTGCCAGTTGCAGCATCTCCGCATACTGATGCTCATTTAATAAAGTGGCAATATTTGGGTTGCTCATAGGTTTAGAATCCTAAAGATTTTACACTTTACTCTATTAAGTGGTTAGTTGGAATTGCTGCCACCGTCTCACCAACTACAAAATTATGACAGTAACAATTATATGGTTTGATTAAAAGCCGGAAGTCGATTTTTTTTATAAACAATTCATAGGTAGTTCACATTCAGTGGTCGGTGGGGACACCGACCACGGCTTACTAAGTAATTTATTTCCATTGTTTATAATCGTAAAGCCATTTTACAATATCAGGATTTTCGGTTGAAAAGATAATGGAGGCACTGTCTCCAGCTTTTAGCCTATCGCTATATAATCGTGTTGACAAGGTTTGGTTATCGAAGTAAAAATCAAAATAAGCCGATCTTCCCTTACGATACCGAATATCTTTTATCAGCACTTTTTGTACTTGTCCAAATTTGTCAAGCTGTTCTCTTTGGTATTTATTAGTTGCCGTAAAAAAGAGGTACATAATTACAGCAACTAAGAGAAAGCAAAGTAAAGTAAAAGTGTTACTGATGCTCCCTGCCTTTTTAGAGCCAATAGCTTTTTTAAATTGACTAAAACTATGCTTATCAATTAGCGTCTTAATTCCAAAATCGTGTTCAATAGAAAATAATAACCGTGTTACAGACACAGCTAAAGCCAAAGAGCTCAACACTACCAAAACCAACCCTATTAATGATAGCCATCTTTCAATTCCTTTTGCCCAGCAAAACCAATACATCATGAAAAAGCCAATCAATACCGCCAGGCTACTGATAAAGACAACTGAACTGGTTCTTTTTACCGTCATAGCTAAATAGAATTTATAAAAAATCGCCATCACTATTTTGCTCAAACATCAATTCACACAACCCTTTTCCACATACTCCTTAAAGGTCAAATTCGTCTTGTCCTTCTCCGATAAAATCATGGCCGCTTCAGGTACTTTCCAGTCAATGTTTAGTTCCGCATCGTTAAACATGATGCCGCTTTCGGAAGTTTTGTTGTAAAAATTATCGCATTTATAAAAGAAGGTGGCGGTTTCGCTTAGCACTACAAAACCGTGGGCAAGGCCGCGGGGAACGTAGAGTTGTTGCTTGTTATCGTCGCTGAGTTCTATGGCTACGTGCTGCTCAAATGTTGGGCTGTCTTTACGAATATCCACAGCCACATCCAGCACTTTGCCCTGCAAAACCCTTACCAGCTTGGCCTGTGCATGTTTGCCTGTTTGAAAATGCAGGCCACGTAATACACCGTAGGATGAATAGGATTGGTTATCCTGCACAAAAGCGGTTTCTATGCCTGTAAGATTTTTAAAAATTTGGGCATTGAAACTTTCTAAAAAGTAGCCACGCTCATCGCCAAAAATTTTGTTTTCGATAATGAAACAGCCGTCTATTTGGGTGGGTGTAATTTGCATAT
>JAYUTQ010000436.1:0-3110 GCA_043755055.1 Chitinophagaceae bacterium
TAAGTGTGAGTGATGATGGGTTGAAGTATAAAAACCTTTGTCTTTAGATGATGTGTAAAAAGGATAGGCTGTATTTTTTTCGCTAAAAGCATGGTTGTAGCGTATAAAGTAAATGGGGCCAAAACTCCCATCTGCCAGCACTTCTCTTATAACCCTACCAATACCATTACCATCGTTGGGGTCATCTTTTTGCCCCAGCACAATACCATAAAACCCTTGTACAAAAAATCGCTTTGCTTTGGAAGTATAAAATCCAATCCGCTGGTGCATCACTGCAAAATCGTCTTTTGCTGTGTCTGTTTTCCCCGCCTTAACCGTACCATCCGGAATTTCATAGGGAGGAAAAACAACCACCGGATGAGTCCATGAATAACCATCTTTTGAAGTCTGTAATAAGGTTTGCCCGGCTCCCTGATGTTCGCCGATTGGGTTACTTAAATATTCCAAATAAAATGTATTGTTCCGGTAAGCCAGCATGGGTGCATGGTTGTAAGTCCAGCTTAGTCCACCTGCCCATTCGGGATGCTCTCTGTTGGCACGAAACGTTTGGATATTATGCACACCAACAGCAGGTGATAACTGCCCATGATGATAATCTACATTAGATAAGGTGGTGCCGATATAACGTACAGTATCCTGCGCAATGGACAATGAACAAAGGATAATGGATAATATGGTAAGAATGATTTTCATTAATATTTCCCCATTTTGCGTTTCAAATGTTTGATAAAATTTTGTTTTACGGTCAATATTGTTCCGTGCTTATGACCCATTGGAACTGTAACTAAACTATCAGCAACTACAAAGTTTTTAAAGTCTTTTGTAAACGATGCACCATACTTTTTTTTCTGGTACACATCGTAGTAAATTAGCCAGCCATCTTTTACTTTAGCTACAGCGGGGCCTTCGGTAAACTGTTCGGTAAATGGTGCCGATATATTTTCATAAGGGCCGTCTGCATTTTTGCTAAAAGCCACTTTAATATTTCGCTCCGGTCTTGTATTATCTTTTAATACCATTACATAATCAGCAATATTTCGCTTTACCATTACCGCATCAATCACACTAAACTTTGGGTCAAGAAAAAGCCTTGTGGGTGTAAAGTATTTGAAGTCTTTTGTGGTGGTGCTGTACAGGCGGTGGTTGTTGTTCTCGTCTTCTATTCCATTCTCAAAACGGTTGGGAATACAACTGGCCCACACAATGATGTAAACCTGTTTTTCATAGTCGTAAAACAATTCGGGTGCCCATACATTTACTACAGTTTGTTCGTGTTGCATCACCGATATGTATTGTTGCGTTGTCCAGTATATCAGGTCTTTTGATGATGCATATCCAAAGCCATTGCCGCCCTTCCATTCAGTGGTCCACACAAGGTGGAAGGTTCCATCAGGGCCTTGTAACATCGAAGGGTCCCTCATTATTTTTTGCTGGCCAATAGTGGGTTTAAGCAGCACTGTGTCCATGTCGCTCCAGTGGTAGCCGTCTTTGCTGTACAGCATTCGCAAGCCGCCATCTGCCGGTTCATGAAAGGAGGTGAACAGGTAGGCGTTGTTGCTACAGGAAGCTAGGAACAATAAAATGAAAGTCACGACTAAAACATACCTCCTTGTCATTAATTATCTTTTTATATTCAGATTCGGCATCATTCTTTCTAACATGCATGGCAAATCGCATTCTTACAAAACTAACACCCAATCATTGCCATTCTGTTTCTCACCTGGTGGGTTAAAATTCTTTTGTCCGAAACTGTCCAGATTTCCAATCTCGATTCGGGAACCGTCCCTGGGACTATACCAATAACTATGAAGTGTTTCACCCTTTATCTTATTCACCTCCACTTTAAAATCCCTTCCGTTGTAAGTATAAAACATAGCATAATCTTTACCCATTGTTGCCAAAACCCTATCGTACTTTTCGCCATTATCAATCACCAATTCCTGAGCAGGCACACGGTCGAAATAAGGCTTCGATATTATCAGCTTTTTCAAATACTGCATCTGCCCGGCACCCGAAGCCTGCAATCCCTCCAGCCATTTTTGTTTGGGGAAAAATGAAATTCCGGAATCTCCCTGAGTGTAAAACTGCATCACCGAATTGTGCCCATAAGTAAAGCCACAGCCACCGGCAAACACACTCCAGTAAGCATAACGGCGAATTTCATAATCCTGCCAGTAAGGTTCTTTACCATCATGTAAGCCATAAGGAATATCCTCGTAAGAAGGCTCACCATCTAAAGTTGGTTTGGTTGGTTTCAGATTGTAATCTTCATTCACATACCGCCAATTGTCTTCCCCGTAATGCAGGGTTTCGTTGGACGATGTATCCTGAGCATAACTGCGGTGGCCGCTTTGAAACATATTAAAATCCATCCATCTTTCTTTGTGAAACCATGCAGATGAAGAATTGCGGCCTCTCGGATGAAAAGTCATCAAATGATTTTTATCTATTGATCGAATTGTTTTACCAATTGCATTCCATTTGTCCAATGCATCGCCACCTTTAATATCGCCACCATTTAGCCAGATAATGTTGGTTTTGTTTTTATACCGATTGGCCAAAAACCCTGCATAAGCTATTGCTTGTTTTACCGAAACCCGCTTTATGTTACCACCCCAAACGGGCACCAACGCAATGTACATTCCACGTTTAGCTGCTTCATTAATCACATAATCTACGTTATCCCAAAAATCATATTCTGTAACATTAGCAAAATTATTACCAGGCGATACAACAGGCTGCGATACATCCTTATTTCTAATGCTTGAGTCGCCATAGGCATTTACACCAAGGTCTATATCATGCACCAACATTGCCTGTATTACGTTAAAACCCTTTGCCTGCCTGTCGTCGAGGTATTGTATCGCCTCTTCTCTTTTACATTTCATAAACAGCAGCCAGCCGGTATCGCCCAACCAAAAGAAAGGTTTGCCGTCGGCGGTAACAAAGCTTCTTTTGTTCGGAGCTATTTTTAAAAGCTGCAATTGTGCATTTGAAAAAAGCACCAGCAGCAAGCAACATATTGTACTGTATTTTTTACACATGTTTTCTTATAATAAATTTTTATACCTGTCCCGTAGAATTACGGGGAGCCCGGGTTTTGTACTACT
>JAYUTQ010000437.1:0-3109 GCA_043755055.1 Chitinophagaceae bacterium
ATTTATGAGTTTTTAAAGTTGGGATTAAGAACTGTAAAACATGAACGGAATACGAAGGAAACCCGGATAAGCATTGAACTTAATCTTGACGGAAGCGGCAAAGCCAATATCAGTACGGGTTTGCATTTTTTTGATCACATGCTGGATCAGATTGCAAGGCATGGCAATATAGATTTAAACATTACTACAAAAGGCGATTTACATATTGATGAACATCACACAATAGAAGATACTGGTATTGCTTTAGGTGAGGCATTTGCCATGGCACTGGCCGATAAAAAAGGTATGGAACGCTACGGATTTTGCCTGCCGATGGATGATTGCCTGGCACAGGTAGCTATTGATTTCGGCGGCCGAAACTGGATTGTGTGGGATGCTAAATTCAGCCGGGAAAAAGTTGGCGAAATGCCAACAGAAATGTTCTTTCATTTTTTTAAATCTTTCAGCGATGCTTCTAAAACAAATCTGAATATTAAGGCTGAAGGAGATAATGAACACCATAAAATTGAAGCGATTTTTAAGGCATTTGCCAAGGCAATAAAAATGGCTGTAAAGAGAGATCCGCTAAAGAATTTTTTACCTAGTACAAAAGGAACGCTATAACAATGAGTGAACAAAAGAGCATCGCTATCATTAAGTACAATGCCGGTAATATCCGGTCGGTATTGTTTGCATTGGAAAGGCTTGATTTGCAGGCCGCAGTTACCGATAATCATGATGAAATAAAGAATGCAAGTCATGTGATATTTCCTGGAGTTGGGGCTGCAAATAGTGCAATGCCTTATCTAAAGGAAAGAGGAATGGATAAATTGATACTTTCTTTAACGCAACCTTTTTTGGGCATTTGTTTAGGGATGCAATTAATGTGTAAACACAGTGATGAAGGCGATACTGAATGTCTTGGTATTTTTGACTTGCCGGTAATGAAATTCACCGAAGGAAAGGTTCCACATATGGGCTGGAATAGCTTAACTGATTTACATTCCCCATTACTTCAAGGATTAAAAGAAAATGACTTTTGTTATTTTGTACATAGCTATTATGCGGCTTTAGGCGCAGCCACAATCGCTACTACAGATTACCATATTCCTTTTAGTAGTGCTTTGCACAAAAATAATTTTTATGGCGTTCAATTTCATCCCGAAAAGAGTGCTGATACCGGTGAGAAAATCTTAAAGAATTTCATCAGTTTCTGAGTAAGACTTTTAAATCGTAAATCGTAAATCCATGATCGTAAATTGAAAAATTCCTTTCAAATAATCCCCGCTATAGACATTATTAATGGCAAATGCGTACGCCTTTCGCAAGGTGATTATGCACAGAAAAAGGTGTACAATGAGCATCCGTTAGAAGTGGCAAAAATGTTTGAAGATGCAGGCCTGCAGCGGCTTCATCTGGTAGATTTGGATGGAGCTAAAGCAGGTAAAGTCTCCAATTGGAAAGTGCTGGAAACGATAGCGGCCAATACAAATCTTACGATCGATTTTGGAGGTGGTATCAAGGCTTTGCAAGATGTAGATATTGTATTTAACAGTGGTGCAGCCTTGGCTACTATTGGCAGTATGGCGGTAAAAGACGAACAGTTATTCTCTTTTCTAATCACCACATTCGGTGCTGATAAATTCTTTTTGGGAGCCGATGTAAAAGATGAAAAAATAGCGGTTGGCGGTTGGCTTGAAACTACGGATGTTGGTATAATTGACTTTGTAAAAAAATACAAATCGGCAGGCATCACCCAATTTTTTTGCACCGATATTTCTAAGGATGGCATGATGCTGGGACCAGGTATTGAGCTCTACAAAAGAATGCTTACTGAAGCCACAAACCTAAATCTTACTGCAAGTGGCGGCGTAAGTAATATGGAAGATTTGCAACAGCTAAAAGCCATTGGTTGTGCCGGTGCAATTGTGGGAAAAGCTATTTACGAAGGTGCTGTTACCTTAAAAGATCTATACGAATTAATGAATAAATAATGTTCAATACCCAATGGACAATTTTTAATGTTCAACGACTTGTATTTTTATTGATAATTGTTTGTTGAACATTGTTTACTGAAAATTTAAATTACATGCAGTACAAAATACATCACCCATAAACTATGCTTACAAAACGCATTATCCCTTGCCTCGATATTAGAAATGGCCGTACGGTTAAAGGCATCAATTTTGAGAACATCCGTGATGCCGGCGATCCTGTGGAACTAGCCATTAGGTATGTAAAAGAAGGTGCGGATGAATTGGTTTTTTTAGACATTACCGCTACCAACGAAAACCGCAAAACATTTGCCGATCTTGTTCTTGATATAGCAAAGCATATTAATATACCGTTTACCGTAGGTGGCGGCATAAGTAGTATAAAAGATGCCAGCCGCTTACTGGAAGCAGGTGCCGATAAAGTTTCCATTAATAGCAGTGCTGTAAAGCGTCCCCAATTGGTAGATGAGTTAGCCGCCGAATTTGGCAATCAATTTGTAGTAGTTGCTATTGATACCAAAGAAGTTGTAATGGCCAACGGTCAATGGTCAATGGTCAAATCATTAATAGAAAATGAGAATCCCAATCAGTTGACAGGTAATCATGTGTTTACGCATGGCGGATCAAAGCCTGCAAACCTTGAAACCGTTGCCTGGGCTACCGAAGTGTACAATCGTGGTGCCGGGGAAATTTTGCTTACCAGTATGAATACGGATGGTGCCAAAACAGGCTTTGCAAAAGCCATAACCAAACAAGTAGCGGATGCACTAAATATACCGATTATAGCTTCGGGCGGGGCAGGTGCTATGGAACATTTTAAAGAGGTATTTCTGGAAGCCGGTGCAGATGCTGGATTAGCAGCCAGTATCTTTCATTTTGGTGAAATACCAATACCCGACTTGAAACACTATCTTTATAAAGAACAAATACCGGTAAGATTATGATATGGATAATTATAGGAGGTGTGTTGGTATTATTTTTTGGTATGTATAAGGCTGGTCCCGGAAACAACAAGAATAATATAACCAGGCAACGGCAGCATCAGGAGCAGCTAAAACAAGCTATGGAAAAATACAAGCACAAGAGAAAATAAAACGGTTTATTGTCAAACTGATTCATTCTATTAAATGCCATTT
>JAYUTQ010000438.1:0-3106 GCA_043755055.1 Chitinophagaceae bacterium
TACCTGAACCGAAATGCCTTCAATAGGCACTTTTGTGGTTGCATTCGTTACTTTACCGGTTACCGTCACATTTTGTGCAGTTACCCAAAGTACCGAGACTACCATCATGGATAGCAGACAGAATTTTCTCATGTTTTCTGAGTTAGATTAGGTGATTAATAATATTCTACTGCAAATATTATATAAATGATTTCGTTTTGAACAATTACTTTAATTGAAAAAGCTTATTATTTAAAAAATTTATTTAACCCAAATACGGTAAAAAAATAAAAAAAATTGAAAGGGTAGTAACGACGACAATAAATAGTTACGGTGTCTTCAAGAACCATAATTTAAAACCACAAAAAAAGTGGTTAGTGAAAATACCATAGTCTTCAACTTAAAGTTGAAGAGCCGTAGGATTAGGCCATTTTATAACAACTTACTGCCGTGGTTCGTGTCCCCACGAACCTTATCCGCACCGATAAAAATGCCAAACAAAATTGCGGTTCGTGAAGACACGAACCACTGCGACAGTTATCACACAATGTGATTACCCAACCGACTCCTATTCATTAATCACCCCTTGCGGCTTCCTTGTTGTGGTATCGCTGCCGGCTTTTCGTATTTTAATGGTAGGAAACTCTTCCTTTTTACCAAATTTTTCAAAATCTTGCCGGAAGCTGATGGAGGCACCGGCCCTGTTTTGGCGGCTGCCAAGCTCCAGGTTGTCTTTTTTGAAAATGATAAAACGGAGTTTGCGGTTGGCACTAAGTAAAAATTCGATACTGATATCGGGCAAAAACAAAAAGGAGTTGGTAGCACTGCTTTTTACACTAAAATCGAAATCGCTGCCTACGTTAAATACGATGCGGTTGTTGGCCAGGCTCTTATTAAACTTTAGCGAAACACTGGTACGGTCGTAGTTAGATGTCGCATTAATATTACCACTATTCAGGTCGGTGCTGTTGTAAACAGATGTACTAAAATCCACTTGCAGGCTGCGGTCGCCGGTTATTTGGTACAGTATATTACTTAGCGCCTTGCCGAGTTCTCTTGATACCAGTTCTGAAATGGTATTTACCGCAAGGTCGGCCGTAGGGTTGCGGCTGGCACGGCCTTCGCCATAAGGCGCAAACTGGTTAAATACAATGAGGTACGTAACCTGTTTCAACAATTCACTTTTGTCCTGATTGTTGTTAATACCATCGATGATAAAATTAGCCGACGGATCGTTTTTAATACTACTACCCTGCGGTAATTCTATCCGGAAACCAATGGTAGGTTTTGCCAATTTACCCCGTAAAGAAGCCACCACATTTATTGGCCCTTTAAAACTGCTGCTTGCAGTACCAAGGCTAAGCCGGTTATCGCTGCCATTCAAATCGCTGAATCGTACATTTTTTGCTTCATACACCGCATCTATATTCATAATGCCATCCATTGGGTCGCCGCCGCTCCATTCTATATAGTTGTTGCCACTGCCCGTAAGGTCGAAACCCTTGCGGATAAAGGATTGAAAACTATAATTGTAATCGCCTTCTTCAATGTCGTAACGGCCCTTCATGGTCATGCCGTTTTTATCGTTGGTAATAAAAAGCCTGCCATTTCCTTTGGCGTGGATGATGTCGCCACTTGCTGCATCCAGCACTACGTCTATCTGTGCATTGTTATTGGCGGTTAAATCTACTTCTATCCGCATATTGTCATCCTGTGTGCTCAATGCTTCCTGTTCACGGCCGTATTTTTTAAAAATGATGTAATCGGCTTCACCACTTTCGCGGCTTGTGGTGCTGTTTATGGAAATATGCGAACTGTCGGTAGGCTCGGCTGCTATTTTCATAAACAGGTTACTTACCGGGCCTCTCATTTCGAAAGCGCCCCTGCCTGTTGCATTGCCATAAAAATCCTGATTGTCTTTATACCCGGTATTAATCAGTTCCATGCTATTGCTGCTCACCTTTAAATCGAACCGCATCTTGTCGAAAAACTGATGGTAAAAGCCGCCCTCAAGTTTGCCATAATTATTAAACCGGTCTCTCAGTTTCATGGTTCCAAAACCCATGTAGCCCGGCCGCATAATGATGGTACCGGTATCTATAAAGTAGGTAACCTTGGTAAAGCCCACCTTTATTTTGGCACTATCCAAATGGATATTGCCAATAAATTCCGGCGTACTTAAATTTCCTTTTACCAATAACTGGCCGCTGGCATAGCCATCTACATCATCAAAAATGGTGTTGAGGTAATTGTTTAAAATATTAATTCGGGTATGGTTAAAAGTAATGGGTGCATTTATCTGGTTGCCGGTGCTGTCTTTGGTATCTATATCTATTACGCCACTAAAATTATACTGTTCGCCGGGTGATGTCAGTTTGAATTTTCCCTTTCCGGATTCGGTATAATAAACGCCACTTGCTTTAATTTCTCCTATAGAATCGCCATCGAGGCGAAACTCGGTGAGGCTTAAGGTATCTATTAAAATGTTCGGCTTTCCCGTAGGATCAATGATGGTAAAATTACCAGTAGCCATGCCTTCGAGCCTTGGATTTTTTAGTATATACGGCAGCAGGTCGCCAATGTTTAATTTTTTGGTATTGATATGTATGTCGTTAGAAGATGTTTCGCTACCCGGCTGGGTGAAAATGGAGATTTCCTGTTCGTCCTGTTTTAGCGTAAGGTTATTAATCACCACATTTTTATTGCTCTTCAGTATCGCTTCGCCATCCTGATTGATGGTCCATTTTTTATTGTTTACAATAAAATTAGATGGGTTAAAACGAATTTTTTGCCCGTCTTCCTGTGTGGTAATCATGGCATCTACCTGTGCATCGCCAATTTGCCCGTCGCTGCTCGTAGTTATCTGTACGTGGCTGCTGTCGTTTTGGGTATTGATGTTCAGTTTGGCATTGTAAAAAGAAAGGCTGTCGCTAAAGCGAAATGCATCCAAAGTACCCAAAAGATTAAGCCTGCTAAGGGTTCCGGTGCCTAACAGCACAGCGTTTTCCAGTTGAAAATTGCCATATTTAAAATAAGGAACTGTACCGTTCAGCATCAGTTCGTTATT
The DNA here is from genome assembly GCA_043755055.1 of Chitinophagaceae bacterium. GTDB lineage: Bacteria > Bacteroidota > Bacteroidia > Chitinophagales > Chitinophagaceae > JAZKFT01. The sequence continues at coordinate 3,047 of JAYUTQ010000438.1, forward strand.
GTTGGTATTAATAGTACCGGTAATATTAGAATTGCTGAGGCCTTCTATTTTTTTATCAAA
>JAYUTQ010000439.1:0-3105 GCA_043755055.1 Chitinophagaceae bacterium
TGGCATTAATGGAAACATGGCTTTGTTATCCTTATTTACACCAGTTGTAATCGTACGGTAAATTTCACCATCAGTCCAGTCTTTCAGGTGGTAGGGCGTAATGTTTTTGGAAATGTATTTGCCCGGGAAACCAAAATTTTGGTCGAATACTTCGCCGCCCTGCCCCAATGTGCCGGGCACTAACGGGCCAGAAAATAAACTGAAATCCCTTGTGCTGTGGCAGTCCATACAAGCGGTTACATGGTTAGCTAGGTATTCGCCACGTTGTATGCGTTCAGGTGTAAGTTCCACTCTCATTTCGGGTGCTGCACCCACGTTTGGTAAGGCTAGTTTTATGTAGGTTAACATGCCAGCAACGCCTACTACAATAACTCCTAGCAGAATGCCGATTACTTTGAGGATTTTTCTACGTTTCATAATTGTTTTAAAGTTTTAAGGGTTGTATATTTTATTGTTGAAACAAGTTCGAAAACAAAATAGAAAATCTAAAACAATTATGCAATAGGTTAAGAAAAAAAAGAAACGTGGTAGCCTCAATATTTATTTAGCAGTTTTTGTAAATAACAAGTTTCGTTTTATGCCGTCAAACTTGCTCCGCTTTAGGGGTGAATTTTTAAAAACAATTTTAAAATGCTCTTCTGTAAGTGCCTCCCAATCGCTGTTGGTGAATTGTAGTACTTCTGAAATCGGTTTAAAACCTAGTTCTGCAGTTGGTTTTGCAAACCGGTTCCAAGGGCAAACATCCTGGCAGGTGTCGCAGCCAAACATCCAGTTGTCGAATGTACCTTTCATTTTTTCGGGTATCAGCTGCTCTTTTAGTTCTATGGTAAAATAAGAAATGCACTTACTGCCATCTATAACCTTATCCGGCAATATGGCTTCGGTTGGGCAGGCATCTATGCATTTGGTGCAGTTGCCACAATAATCTTTGGCAAACGGATCGTCGTACTCCAGTTGCAGGTCTGTAATAAGGGTTGCAATAAAAAAGAAAGAACCACTTTGCTTGTTAATTAGGTTGCCATTTTTTCCAATCCAGCCAAGGCCACTTCGGGTAGCCCAGCTTCGTTCCAGCACGGGGGCACTATCTACAAAACCACGGCCCTGCACGTCGCCTATGTTTGTTTTTATCAGGTTAAAAAACTGATTCAATTTTTCTCGTATTACATTGTGATAATCTTCACCATAAGCGTATTTAGAAATCTTTGCAGTATCGGTATTTTGCTTTTCCGAAGGAAAGTAATTAAGCAATAATGTGATGACTGATTTGGCACCCGGTACCAGTTTAGTAGGGTCAGTCCGCAGGTCGAAATGGTTGGCCATATAGTTCATAGAGCCGTGCATATCGTTGTTCAGCCATGCTTCCAGCCTTCGGGCATCGTCGTCTAGTTTCATAGCTTTGGCAATGCCACAATAGTTAAAGCCTAGTTCCGCAGCGTATTGCTTTACCAGTTGTGTATGAAGTTGTTGGTTCAATTTTTAAATACAAATTTAACCGCAGAGACACTGAGGCGGGGAGAAACGCAAAGAAAACTATAATGAAAATAAATGTAACAGATCGTATCACCCTATTTATCTTCTAAGTGCAGCCTATGGAAAAATCGGTGTGCTGCCGGAGCTACTAAAATACCAATGGTAGTAATAAAAGCTACACCGCTAAACAAGGCGTAGCAACTTGAAAATATTTTAGCCCCAACCCCCATTTTATTGATATCTAAAACCGGACCCATGCCACTCAGCAGCATAGAGGCATTGTGGAATGCATTTATCCACTCAACAGAAGTACCTGTAAGTTTAAACCCAACCGTGCCTATAAACAGGCAAATAAAAAGGACTAGAAAACTAAACTGCATATTCCGCCGGATGCGGTCGTAGTACACTTTTTTTGGCGCAAGGGGTTGGGATTTGTGTTCGTACATGGGTATACCCTAAATTTTTTTAGGAAAACTAAAATTAAAGATTGTTGGTTAATAGTACATATTATAATCGTATTTAACCAATCTGCTCAAATTCCTGTATCAAAATTCAACCATAATCTGTAATAATGCCATGAAAATCAATGCTGTACTGCATTTGCGGCAGTTAAAAATGTTTTTGGCTGACATAGTTTCTGATTTGTGGCACTTGGATTGTGGTTTGAAAGAATATTGCCACAAAGAACAAAGACAGTAGGGAACACAAAATAAACTTGGTGCTTCTTCGTTGCTTCGTTCTTTGTGGCAAAAAATATAACTATGAATTTAAATAATTTCACAATCAAAGCACAGGAAGCCGTTGCGAAATCGCAACAATTGGCTTTCAACAATCAGAACCCGAATATCGAAACGGAACACATTCTTACGGCATTGCTGCAGGATGAGGATTCGCCGGTAGAATATTTGCTGAAAAAGAACAACACCAATGTAAATTTTGTGGAAACCAAGCTGGGAGAAACCCTTGGTAAATTACCTAAAATAAAAAGTGGTGAACCGGCACAAACCATCGGTAGAGATGCTAATAACGCCATACTAAAAGCTGGTAGCAACCTCAAGCAATTTGGCGATGAGTTTGTAAGTGTAGAACATTTACTGTTGGCCATTTTACAGGGCAGCGATAATGCTTCTAAAATTTTAAAGGACGCCGGCCTTACTGAGAAAGGATTGATTGCCGCCATAAAAGATTTAAGAAAGGGCAGTACCATCAATTCGCAGACTTCATCTACACAGTTTAATAACCTGAACAAGTACGCCAAGAACCTGAACGAAATGGCGCAGAGCGGTAAGCTGGATCCGGTGATTGGCCGTGATGAAGAGATTCGCCGTACACTGCACATACTTACCCGTCGCAGCAAGAACAATCCCATTTTGGTGGGTGAGCCGGGTGTAGGTAAAACGGCCATAGCTGAGGGTTTGGCTATGCGGATTGTAAACGGTGATGTGCCAGATAATCTGAAAGATAAAATTATTTATGCCCTGGATATGGGGCAGTTAATAGCCGGTGCCAAATACAAAGGTGAGTTTGAAGAAAGGCTAAAAGGTGTGGTAAAAGAAGTAGGCGAAAGCGATGGTCAGATTTTATTATTTATAGATGAAATACATACGCTTGTAGGTGCAGGCGGCGGCGAAGGTG
>JAYUTQ010000440.1:0-7029 GCA_043755055.1 Chitinophagaceae bacterium
CATTTACAAAAACAAGTGCCATTTTAAATGTAAAAAACACACTTTTAAACACCTTTCAACTTCCACATCCCGGTCTCAATAAAAAATTACCAGAACTAAAGTTTGCCATGCGCAGCGCTATTAAATCTTATTTACGATTGCCTGATATACACCATCATTTCAACAACTAAACAAAAAGCCAAATGAAAAAAATCAACCCCTTGCAAACATTCAAAACGGTTGCCGTTTTATTGTTGCTCAGCATTTGCAGTTTTAAAGCAATTGCCTACGATAAAGTGGTGGCCAAAGATGGTACCGGCGACTACACCACCGTACAGGCAGCCATAGATGCAGCACCAACGGGGCGTACAGCCAACTACACCATTTTTATAAAAAACGGTAAGTACAAAGAGGTTGTTACGGTTCCATCTAACAAACCCTTTATACAGTTAATAGGCGAAAGCGTAACCAACGTAATTATTACGTTCGACAATTTTCCCGGCAAAGCCATACCCGGTGGTGGCACGTACGGCACCAGCACCTCGGCTACATTTTTTGTAAATGCCAACGATTTTAGTGCCATCAATATCACGTTTGAAAATACCACAGGTGATGCACCACAGGCCCTTGCCATCAATGTAAATGCCGACCGTGCCGCTTTTAAAAACTGCCGCTTTCTTGGCGGACAGGATACGGTACTTGCTAACGGCGATAACAAACGGCAATATTTTCTTAATTGCTACATAGATGGCGTGGTAGATTTTATTTTTGGAAGTGCCCTGGCCGTATTTGATAGCTGTGTTATTTACCCAAAACAAAGAATTGCCGGCGGCGACAGCTACATTACCGCAGCCAACACCCAACAGGCTTCGCCTTACGGATATGTGTTTCGCAATTGTAAAATACTTTCTAATGGAGGCACCAGCAGGTATGTGCTTGGCCGCCCATGGCAAAATGATGCCGGAACAGCCGACGCGTCAAAAGCCCGTAACAAAGTTGTTTTTTTAAATACAGCAATGGGCTATGTGGTAAAACCCGAAGGCTGGGCTACCTGGGATGCCGGCACCAACACCAGCTATATTACCTATGCCGAATACAAAAGCCTGAACATGAACGGCGGCCTGCTTGATGTAAGTTTAAGGGTGCCATGGAGCCAGCAACTAACCGATCCACAGGCTGCAAATTATACCAATACTACACTTTTCGGGACCTGGGATCCATGTGCGGTCTTTACGGATTTATGTGCCTATTCATCTCCGATTGCAGTATCTAATTTCAAGGGTACAAAAGGTTTGGTAAATACCATTTTTAACTGGAATGTGAGCTGGCCGATTAGCGGTGTAACTATGGAACTTTACCGCAGCAGCAACAATGTTGCCTTCTCATTGATAAATACACAAAACACCGCAAACGATACAGCCATCAACTTAACTTATACTGAGGCCATACCGCCTCCCGGCCAAACTTATTATTACTATATAAAAGCATTTAAGGCCGGGCTTAATACGCACTTTACCGATACCGTTGCTATCTCTAGTACACCTACTATTACCACTACAGGAAACCTTGGTTCTTTCCTTCAAGGTCTTGGTTTGCCTTCGGCATCGCAGTCGTATGTGGTATCTGGTGCCAGCCTTACAAACGCTATCATTATTACACCACCAGCCGGTTTTGAAATATCGGCCAATGGCGGAACCAACTGGTACAACAGCGGCAGCCCCATTTTATTGTCGCCGGTTGGTGGCAATGTAACCAATACCAATATTATGGTTCGGTTGAATGCACTTGTGGCCGGCCCTTACAGCGGTAATATTACCCACACCAGTGTAGGAGCTACGCAAAAAGATGTAGCTGCTACCGGTACTGTACAAAGCAATCCTTTAACCGTATCAGAAACGCTGGAATACTGGCCGCTTATTTTTAATAATGCTGACAGTATTCCATTTAGGGCTACCGGTGTGGTGGGTACTACGCCTACTTTTAATAAATTATTCCTGGCTAACGGAACCACGGTAAGTGCCGTGCCTGCCTACTCTGTTTTACACGGACAAGCTTATGGAGCTACCGCAAATGGCGACGGAACATGGACTACAGGTACAGGTGGCCCCGGAGGTAATCTTGGCCGTACTTTTTACCAGCAGTTTACAGTTGCTGCAGGCCCTTTGCATTCATTAAGAATTGATTCTTTAATACTCTCTCATGCATTTCACAATACTTCCAGCAACACAAAACTGGCCGTGGTGTATTCTAAAACAGGGTTTACCACGGCCGACTCTACCAATATTACCGGTGGTACCAGCGGAGCCGGTATAACCTTACCCGGAACTGCCAATGGTGCTTTTGCCACGCCCATACTGGTAACCAACGAAACTGCCGGAACAACAGTAACATACAGATTAGCCTTTAACAATGCTATTGGCGTAACCATCCCCGCCGGGCAAACGCTTACGTTCCGCCTTTACAATAGTTGCGGCAGCGGCAGTGCAGGCAGATATGGTAAAATTAAAAACCTGATTGTAAAAGGCCTTGCTACACTCAACCCCGTTACCGGCGACTACCAAACCCGCCAAAGCGGCGATTGGACCGACCTCAACACATGGGAGCGTTATGATGGTACGAATTGGGTAACACCGCCACCGGCCTATCCCGTGTATAACAATGCTAACAACACCAATATTCTTAACGGGCATACAGTTACCATTGCTGCTACATTGGCAAATGGTTCAGGCTATATTCAAAAAACAAAAATTAACAGAGGCGGGCAAATGATTGTAAATGCAGGTGCAGCACTAAACCTGGCAAACGATGGTACACCTGCCACCACAACTACCGACTTACAGGTAGACGGAACCTTTACATTATTTGGCAGCATAGGTACTAACGGAAATGTGTTTGTGAATATTAACGGAAATTTTGTGTACTCCGGCACAGGCCAGAACCTTAGCAATGGCGGCGACAGTGTTAACGTAGGTGCCGCCGGTACTTATCAGCACAATGCCAATAGCAGTACCACACCTTTAAGAATGAGCTGGCAGCCGGGTTCTACTTTCTTAATTACCGGGCTTACCACCAGCCAAACGGGTATTTTTAAAAGCAATATTAACTATGCCAATATCGTTTGGAATAATGCTTTGCAAGCTAACTATTACGCCATCAGAAGAAACCTTAACGGTACGAATGTACAGGGTAGCTTTACTACGGTAAGCACTGGTAGTACCAATATTACATTTGCCAATACTACCGGTGATATTGCTTTCCCCGGGGGCTATTACCAAACCGGCGGAACCGTAAACTTTAGAGAAAGCGGAACCGTGGTAGATACCCTTACACTCGGCGGCGATTTCAATGTAAGTGGCGGCACATTTAACTCTAATGCAAGTGGCGCAAGTACCCTTTTAGTAAGGCTTAACGGAACAAATAAAATACTCAATTATTCCCCTACAATATTAGGTTCAGGTGTGCCCAATACTAACTGGCAGGTAAATGGTATTTATACCCTGGCAGATACATTGCCCCTACCAACTGCACTGTTCGGTATTACGGTAAACGGCACTTTACATACCGGCAATAACTCATTTACAGGTTCAGGTAATGCTACTTTATCACCCTTGGGAACCCTTAGTACAGGTGCAGCTACAGGCCTGAATGGAACACTAATGAATAGTGGCACCAAAGACCTTGGCATAGCAGGTAAACTAATTTTTAATGGCAGTGTAACACAGAACACCGGAACACTAATACCAGTTACTATAAATGCTTTGACCATTAACAACATCAACGGCGTAAGCCTTGGTGGCAGCACAAATGTAGTAGGCGGCGCTCTTACATTAACTGCCGGGAACCTCATATTGGGCGCCAACAATATTTCCACCAATTCGGTTGTGGGCGCATCATCCACTAACTATGTGGTAACCGATGGTGTGGGTACATTTAAACTGAATAATGTGGGTGTGGGTACCAACATCTTTCCAGTGGGCTTTAGCACCGGCAATTACAATCCCATTACGATTAACAACGCAGGTACAACCGATAACTTTTCGGTAAATGTGAAGAACAGTTTCGATTTTCCTTTTACCGACCCAACCAAATTGGTAAACACCCAATGGAATATTACCGAGGATGTACCCGGCGGCAGCAATGCCTCGGTAGGTCTAAGCTGGGTAGTGGCCGATCAGGCTCCTGCTTTTAATATACTGGACGGTGTAAGTATAATGCACAACGAAAGTGCTGTATGGATGCCTACTGCAGGCATTTTAACAGGCGCTGGTACATTGGCTAATCCTTACTACGCCACAGCTTCAGGTTTTACTTCATTTTCTCCATTTGCTGTTGCTAACAGTGGTGCTTTACCCCTTAATTTATTATCTTTTAATGCTGGCTACGATGCAGGTGCAGTAAAGGCGACTTGGACAACAACGAACGAAGTAAATACACTCAATTTTATGGTGGAAAGAAGCAGCAACGGTACCAGCTTTGCAACTATTGGATCCGTTGTCGCCAGAAACATAGCAGGCAGCAACAGCTATGCTTTTAGCGATGCAAACCCACTGCCAGGCTTTAGCTACTACCGCCTTAAAATGGTGGATAAAAATGGGCTTTACAAGTACAGTAAAGTAGCCGTAGTAAACAGCAGGCACATGGGTACACTTTCTATTTACCCTAACCCTGTGGTAAACGAAATAACCATAGCACACAGTGCTGCCAAAGCCGGGGCTACATTACAGATTTTGACCATTGATGGTAGAAAAGTTACTACTGTAATAGTTGGTAGCGGCGCTGTACAAACCAGCATCAACGCCAGCAAACTTGCAGCAGGCAATTACATGCTGCTGTACCAAAATAATGGCGAAAGATTCGTAACAAGATTTACAAAATAAATGGGTTCAAAGATTGTTTTAAAGATGGTGCCATTATGTGTCACCATCTTTTTTTATGCCCTATCCCTACTACAAATTGTAGTGTAGCAAATTACCGGTATCGATTGCGTAAAAAGCTTAACAAACATCCTTCTAACAGACTAATTTCATTAATTAAAATTGCAACGATATGAAAAGAAAAATCTACACATTATATGTGGTTACTGCCACTATTTTAGCTTTCTCATTAATAAATACGGTACAGGCACAAAACGAAGTTTATTGGAGAGAAGGATTTGAAACCGGTACCATTACCGGCGTTGGGGCCCCTGCAAATGTATCCATAACCCCAAAATATGCAGTAGGTGGATTATCAGGTGAGTGGTTTTTATACGGAACATACCGTACTACGGGCACGGCTTGTCCGGCACCTACTTCTCCGGGCCACATCAGGTGGAAGAATATTACAGGCGTAGCCGATTCTACTTATTTAGTTACACCTTCAGTAGATTATGGTATACAGGAATTTCACATGTTACGCACAAGGGCGGGCAGGTATTTTTCTATTTATTCAAGAGACGATACCAGTGCCCAGGAAACTACCGGATGGACCTTAAGGGCTTATGTAGTTACAAGTCCTACAACTTGTATAGATACCACCATCGCCATTAATTCTGCTACTGCAAAAAGAGTAAAAATAGTAGGCCGCTTTGGTACCGATTCGGATGTCGATAGTATTTGGATGACCAGTTTTAGTACTATTGTTCCAATCAAATTTGGTGGTATTAATGCTATTCAAACCAATGGTCAGGTAAAAATTAGCTGGAATATTGCTACCGAAATAAACAGTCTTCGTTACGACATTGAACGCTCTGCCGATGGCCGCAGTTTTGCAACAGTAGGCAATGTAAGTGCCACCAACGCCGGTAAATACAGCTTTATTGATAACAGCCCCGCAGCAGGTGATAATTATTACCGAATTAAAGGTGTAGATAAAGACGGCTCCCCTACATACAGCAGCATTGTTAGGATTAACAGCAATAAAAAATTACCGGAACTAACCATACAGCCTAACCCAATTGTAAGTGGTAAAATAAACCTGCAGTTAAGCAATTTTGAAAAAGGCTTGTACACTGTAAGCTTGTTTAGTAACGCAGGACAGAAAGTATTTAATGGTACTATCAATAATGAAGCAGGCTCTTCTACCACAAGCCTGCAGATACCCTCATCAGTACAGCCGGGTGTGTACAAACTGATGCTGATAAATGGTACCAACAAAGTTTCAAAATCAGTAATAGTACAGTAATACCAAATGGACATTTTAAATAGTCCAATCTTGTAACCCTGAAAAGGGTTTAACAACAGTAGCCCCGGGTAAAACCTGGGGAATAATGCGAAGAAAGTTCACAACCCCAAAGGGGTTTGAATAACAAGCATTTAACAATCCGATTAATCAGTTCAACCCCTTTGGGGTTGGTTTAGCGAACCCGTTTTAACCACGTGTTTCACCCGTGGCTATTATTATTATACCACTTCGTGGTTTGGACTAAATTGTAAATACAATTAGTATAAGAATTTGCCTAATCTTTAAAACAAAATGGAGGGTACTGAAAAGTGCCCTCTTTTTTATTACTCCTATCCAGTCTTTGCGAGGCGGGGTTCTTGCCCCAACGAAGCAATCTCCAGGGTTTGTTTTAACTTAGTACATGAATTAAACAACTCCTCTAGGTTGCCCTATGAAAGAACTTTCGAACAGACTGGATCTTATATGAAAAAGCAAGGCTATGTATATATCATGACCAACCAGCAAAACAACGTTTTGTATATAGGTGTCACCTCCGACCTAAAAGGCCGTGTATGGGAACACAAAACCAAAAAATATCCCGAAAGTTTTACAGCTAAATACAATTGCACAAAACTGGTTTGGTACGACATTTCTCCAAACATTGAAGATGCAATTGACCGTGAAAAGAAAATGAAAGGTGGCAGCCGCAAAAGAAAACTTGACTTAATTAACGCCATGAACCCTGAATGGAAAGATTTGTGGGTTGATATAGAACAGTGGTAATTTAGCAATCTTTGCGAGTCCCGCCAAATGCGGAATTGACCCAACGAAGCAATCTCCAGAGTTTACTTCTTACGGAACTTAAAAGAATACCTCCTGGAGGTTGCTTCGGGCAAGAACCCTCGCAAT
>JAYUTQ010000441.1:0-3105 GCA_043755055.1 Chitinophagaceae bacterium
GCATGGAAGATAATTTTGGTAATATCTAAACAAAAAACGAAAAATGCAAACCAGAAAAAGTTTTTTTTAACCGAAGTATTATGGACTATAAAAGAAAGAAAAAGGAGATTAATTGAGGTAAAAATCAGATCACTATTACTTTGCGAAACTTATTTTATGCTCATTTTCTGGTTGATATAATTTTAGATTCATTGGGCTGGTAACACTACGCAGCTTAATTAATTTTTATTTTTCACCACCCCGTGTATTACTTTCCATAACACTTCGGTTAAAAAAAACTTTTTCTGGTTTGCATTTTTCGTTTTTTGTTTAGATATTACCAAAATTATCTTCCATGCTCAACCGTAGAAAATTTATACAAAACTCCGCACTTACAGGAGGTGGCTTATTGTTGGGAGCCGAATCTTTTGGCCGTTTTTTTATTGGTACAAAGCCAAAAGTTATCATTATAGGGGCTGGCTTTGCAGGCCTTGCTGCTGCTTATAAACTATACCAGCGAAAAATTGATTTTGTAATACTCGAAGCCAGAAGCCGTATTGGTGGCCGTGTTTTTAGCCATTCCATTGACCCGGCCGAACAACTGGTAATAGAACTCGGCGGCGAATGGGTGGGCAATTCCCATACCCGAATGATACAACTGTGTGACGAATTTAAACTGACACTTTTAGACAATCACCTGAACACAAGACTGATAAAAAATGGTAACTTCTACGACAAAGGCAAATGGGATTTTAGTGAAGCCTGGAAAATAAAATTTGAACAACTGAAAAAAGATTACCACAAACTAACTGATGCCGGTGCCAGACGCCTGGATAAAATTGACTGGTGGCGGTACCTTGTAAACAATGGGTGCGATGGAAGCGATTTAGATTTTAAAGAATTACTGGACAGCACCGACTTTGGCGAAAGCCTGCGGCATGTAAGTGCCTATGCAGCTTTGGGAGAATATGCCGAAAGCAATGACACCAACGAAATGGATAAAAAAATATCAGGAGGCAACGATCAGCTTGCCCATGCCATCCATAAAATAATAGGCGAAGACAAAGTACTGCTGCAACACAAAGTGCAAAAAATTGAGCAAGACAAAAAGGTAAAAGTTACCTGCCAGGACGGTAAAGTGTTTGAAGGCGATCATATTATTTGCACCATCCCAACTTTTAGTGCCAAACAAATAAACTGGATACCGGCGCTGCCGCCGGATGTAAAACAAGCCATGAACGAACTGCAATATTCCCGGATTAATAAAAACGCTTTGCTGTACTCAGAGCGGTTTTGGAAAGATGAAAGTTATGATTTGGTGACCGACCAGCCGGGCCATTATTTTTACCATGCTACCAAAAACCAGCCTTCAAAAAAGGGTGTCCTTATATCTTACGCCATTGGCGACAAAGCCCCGGTAATACAGGCACAAACAGATCAGTGGAAGGCTGAAATGGTAAATGCTTGTTTTAAACCCGGCTATGGCGACACCAGCCAGTTACTGGAAAAACAGAAAGGCTATTATTGGGGCGACGATGCCTACAGCAAAGGTGCATACGCCATGTATGGGGTAGGGCAATGGTTTGGCATTATGCCCATTTTGCAGCGCCCATTTATGAACACCCAATTTGCCGGCGAACACTTGTCGGATGCATGGCAGGGCTTTATGGAAGGCGCAATAGAAACCGGCGAAGCAGCTGCAAAAAACATTTAGATACCAAAACGATAAAAAATAACGTTTTTCATTGTCACCCGTGTTACCAACGAATAGAAATAATGTTATTTTCACACTATGCTAAAAATGTTTTTTCCGGTTGTTGCCTTGTTTTTTTCAACCAATCTCTTTGCTATTCCATTCGGTAGCGAAGTGATAAAAAGCGATGCCATTAAGAGTATCAAACTATTTCCGGTTGCCGATCAAACGGCTTATCCCATCGTTCCCCTTAATGCTATAGAGCAACTGGAGCTGCATTTTGATGATATCAATGTGTATTCTAAAAATTATTTTTATACCTATCAACTTTGCGATGCCGACTGGACGCCTGTAGCACTGAGTCAGTTTGATTACCTCAAGGGTTTTTCGCAAGTGCGGTTAACTTCTTTTAGGCAAAGCAGTGTAGGTATTACCCGTTATGTGCATTACAGTGCCAAGCTACCTGCAAAAAATTGTATGCCCAGCCGTAGTGGAAATTACCTGTTAAAGGTTTTTGAAAATGGCGATACCACCAAATTGGCCTTTACCAAAAAAATGCTGGTGGTAGATAATAAAGTGGCAGTAGGCCTGCGTATTACACAACCTTTTTCGGGCAACGACTACCGGTTTCATCAGCGGGTAATCATCAACGTAAATCCTAATAACCTCGACATTTTTAATGTAAACCAACAATTAAAAATAGTTGTGTTGCAAAACTACCGTTGGGATAATGCCCAAATCACCTTTTCGCCAACCTTTATTCGTAATAAGCAATTGGAGTTTAATCAGGAAGGCCTTTTTGATTTTGAAGGTGGCAAGGAATTTCGTTGGCTGGATTTACGCAGCTTCAGGCTGCAAAGCGACCGGGTTCGAAAGGCTACTTACGACGATAAGGGGACGGATGTAAGGGTAGTGCCGGATACGGCAAGGCCACAACTGCGGTACCAGTATTACAAAGATTTTAATGGAATGTACTTTGTAGAAATGTTCGAAAATTTTAACCCGTGGTGGCAAAGCGATTATGCCAAAGTGCATTTTACATTTATACCCGAAAACTACGAAGCCTTCCCCGATAAAGATCTTTACATAATGGGAGAACTGACTCAATTTCAGCTAAACGACCAAAGCAAAATGGTGTACAATACCGAAACTGGTTTTTACGAAAAAAATTTAATGCTTAAAAATGGATACTACAGTTATGCCTATGTAACCAAAGACCGGCGCAGTGGCAGTATTCCAAGTTTTAAACACACCGAAGGAAACAACTGGGATACTGAAAACAACTATACTGCATTGGTATATTACCGTGGTTTTGGCGGCCGTGCCGATGAGCTGATTGGTACCCTTTCTGTAAATTCTCTGGGATCTTTAACGAGGTGATTTTTTTTATTGGTTATTAAGAAAAAAAATATTCGTTTTTTAAAAACTTCATC
>JAYUTQ010000442.1:0-3105 GCA_043755055.1 Chitinophagaceae bacterium
GCATGTACTTGCCTATGGTAATTCCAAATTGGGATAATTCAGCCCGCAGTGGTGTAAATGGATTTGTGCTACATGAATCCTCACCAGCGCTTTTTAAAAAAGTTCTTGAAAAGGCTGTTGCTAAAGTATCATCATATCCAAACGAGGAAAAGATTGTGTTTATAAAATCATGGAACGAATGGGCAGAGGGTAATCATCTGGAGCCATGCCAAAAATGGGGTAAAGGTTTTCTTGAAGCAACTAAAATAGCTTTGGAAAATTCGGAAGATGAATAACGGTATCATATCTGGGGTATTTAATAATTCTCATTTTTCTTAGGTAGGATTTATATTCGGGTTTGAATAGCAAATAGCTTTTGCTATCTGCCTAATTAAACATTCCGGTCATTTTTGTATGAGCAACACCGTTATCAAGGTTGAAAATATTTCTAAACTTTACCAGCTTGGGCAGGTAGGTACGGGCACCCTTAGCCACGATCTTAACCGATGGTGGGCCAGAATTAAGGGTAAAGAAGACCCAACTGCAAAACTTGGTGCCACCAATGATAGAACCGTAAAAGGCAATACTAATTTTGTTTGGAGCTTAAAAGATATTAATTTTGAAATCAATCACGGAGAAGTAATAGGCATAATTGGCCGGAATGGGGCAGGAAAAAGTACCCTTCTTAAAATACTTAGCCGTACTACAACCCCCACTTCGGGCAATATTAAGATTAAAGGCAGAGTAGCTAGTTTGTTAGAAGTTGGTACTGGTTTTCATCCTGAACTTACCGGTAAAGAAAACATTTACCTGAATGGTGCCATACTGGGCATGAATAAAAGTGAAATCACTAAAAAATTTGATGAAATTGTAGATTTTAGCGGGGTGGAGCGATACATAGATACACCCGTAAAGCGATATAGCAGCGGCATGTATGTTCGCCTTGCATTTGCTGTAGCAGCTCATCTGGAAACAGACATTCTTATAATAGACGAGGTATTGGCGGTTGGTGATGCAGAATTTCAAAAAAAATGCCTGGGTAAAATGGATGATGTTTCTAAAAATGAAGGTCGTACCGTCATTTTTGTCAGCCATCAAATGGGTACTATTTCTCAACTGTGCAGCAAGAGTATTTTGTTTGACAGGGGCAGCTTAATTAAAATGGGTAATACCCAGGAAGTAATTAGCTACTACCTGCACCAAACCGGTAACCAGGCCGAAAAAATAGAAAGAGACGATAACTTTGCCGGTAACCATTTTAAGCATGTGGTTATGGTAGATGACAATGGTGTGCCAAAAGCAAATTACAGCATTCAGGAAACAATCAATATCCGTATCAAATTAAATTTGTCAGCAAATAATGCGGCCTTTGAATTGGCACTAAGACTCGTAGATAAATACAAACACGGCGTTTTTACCATACACGAAAAAATAGAAAATTTTTTAACTGGCAATGGGGAGGTAGAAGTAGTAATCACTATACCAACAGGGTTTTTGATGCCAGGCCGTTATACGTGGATAATGTGTATTAATCATCCCGGCTATCAACTATACGATTTGCAGGACGATGTTTTGCCATTTAATATTGTAGAAACCGGTTCGGCCTTTGCCCGGTACGAAGGTGGAGACAACGGAAGCGTTTTTGCGAATTACACAATTAAAAAAAGTAACTAATGAAGAAATTGGTACAGGCTGCGCTTAAAAGTTTTGGCTTTAAACTGGTACGATATGAGACTCATAAAAAAAGTAAAAAAACTAAAAGACTGGCATTACATAAAACAGTTACCGGAAACTATTATTTACCCGTAGATGCATATGAGGATGTTGTGGCAAATGCTATAAAGGCCAATAGTATTTTTGAAAAAGAAGTTGTGGACTTAGCAGCTCAATACATAAAGCCTGGTAGTACTGTTTTAGATGTAGGTGCTAATTTTGGGCAAATGAGTGTTCTTTTTTCGAACCTTGCCGGCGATAATGGCACGGTACACTGTTTTGATGCAGATGATTGGGTGTACGAAATTTTAAATAAAAACATTGAGGCCAATAATAAACAGGGTAAAATTATTCCTCATTTTGGTGCCGTACATAATGTGGCCGGCGATACCCTTATTTTTCCGGAACAAGTATTTGAACATTCAGGTTCTTACGGATCTTATGGTATCGATTATAATGCTAAAAATGGGAGAGAAGTAAAAACCCTAACGATTGATAGCCTGAATATAGATAGCCCCATCAGTTTTATGAAAATAGATATTCAGGGGGGAGATTTACAAGCAATGCAGGGTGCTGTAAAAACAATTGCCAAACATAAAATGCCTATTTTGTTCGAATACGAATATCATTTTGAAGACAAATTCAACATGTGTTTTCAGGATTATGTAGACTTTATAAAAAGCATTGGATACAAGTTTTATAAAGTAAGGAGTGGCCACAATTTTTTAATTATTCCGCGGTAATTACCTGTAAAAAGCCATTTATTTTAATGTATAAAACTTACTTAAGCCGGCTTTTCAAAAACCGATGACTAAAAAACAAAGTATTTTAATAATCACTTTTTGTATACCATGGCCTGTGGCAGATGGTGGTAAAATGTATGTATACACATCTGTTAATTACCTGCGCCGGTATTACAACATTACGCTTCTGTTAAGCGTGTATAACAAGACTGATGAAGACTATGTTGCTTATATAAAGACTTTGTGGCCGGATGTGACAATTGAAGTTGTAAACTATATTAAGCAACTCAGTACAAAAGCAAAACTGAAAAAAAGATTGCTCAGTTTGTACCAAAATTTTTTCCTTAGCAACAATCCTGCTGCAGAAACGCATGTGTTTTTTAATCTGCGAAAAAAAATTTCTAATATTTTTTTACTTAGCCCCAATTTTCTTTCAAAATGCGAAACGTTGTTTGCAAACAACACATTCGATTTAGTACAAGTGGAATACTCCACTAATATTGGATGTATCAATTTTATACCGGAAAAATCGGTAAAGGTGTATGTAGAAATAGAATCACTGTATTCTATTATGGAAGATTTTTTAGCTGTAAACGGTACTGGTAATTTTACAAACAAATACCTTGTAAAAAGCGCAAAACACATAGAGATAGATTTTATGAGGCGTTAC
>JAYUTQ010000443.1:0-3104 GCA_043755055.1 Chitinophagaceae bacterium
TACCAGCGTAGCTTCGCTATTTATAATTTGTTTCGCCGCCTGTGGGCTTTTCGTTGCAATCCCTTACGCAAAATTCAAATCACCCAACTTCTATTACCAGCGGGTTTATATTAAGAACTTTATTTCTAATACCACTCCTTCGGAGTTGTAAGAATAAAAAATTTCACCTCGTATGAACGCAATGGCGTCAAGCTAACTATGAAAATGGAGAGTGTGTCGGCGGGGTTTTCACACTAAACGAACCTTGATTATCGGCGTGTATCTGTGAAACCCCGACGTTGTCGGTATCTATAATTGTCAGCCTGCCCCACTAAGAGTTAGTGTAGGCTTAGCAATTAAGATAAGGGGCAGTCAAAATTTATGGGTTTCTTTACACGTCGGGGTTTCGCTGTAAGTTGTTGAAACTTTCAAGTGACCGTTTGTGAAAACCCCGCCGGCACAGTTCTGATTTTTAGGGAATAAATTGGCTAGGCGTATCCTGAACTAAGGTGAAAGGTGACTTCCTTATTTTTACCACCACAAATGCTGTACAAACAACGCCTTACCAAAGAACAAGTCCTGCCAAAACTAAAGCAGTACTGTGCCTACCAGGAACGCAGCCATGCCGAGGTTAAGAAAAAACTGTACAGCTATGGTTTGTACAAGGTAGATGTAGAAAACGTCATCAGCCAACTGATAGAAGAAAATTACCTCAACGAAGAACGCTTTGCCATTCAATTTGCCGGAGGCAAATTCAGAATAAAGCAGTGGGGCCGTAAGAAAATTGAGTACGCATTAAAAGAAAAACAGGTAAGTAGCTATAGTATAAAAAAGGCCATGAAGCAAATAGAGGAAGCCGATTACCTGAAAGTGCTTTTGCATGTAACCACCAAAAAATGGGCTTTACTAAAAGGCGAACAGCGCCTCAACCGTGAAGCAAAAACCAGGGCCTATCTTTTACAAAAAGGGTTCGAAAACGATTTGATCGGCAAGGCAATTCTGGCAGTGCGTTCTAAATAGTAGTTAACTTGCTCAGCTATGTGAAATGTGAATGGTGTGCCGTAAGAAAAGGCAACAAAGCCAGATTTGACAGTTTATTGTTTTAAAAAGTACAGCCCTAATTGCACCTTTATTGCCAAATGAAATTTTTCAAAGCAACTTACATGTTGGTTATTTTTTCTCCAATGCTTTTATTGGCACAAACTAATATTCCGGCTGCCAATAGTTTTTTCCAAAACGAAATTTCGCTGGTAACTGAAAACGATAATTATACATTGCTTGGCAGGGATGGCTACTATACCAACGGCATTTACCTTAAATGGAACCGTGCTGTAGCTACGGCAAATAGCAAATTGTTTCGCAATAAGCCGGGCATTAAAAAGGTTGTAAATGGCTATGAGTTAGGACAAGCTATTTATAATCCGGCAAGCTATAACCGGCCGCTACCCGCCTTTCAGGACAGGCCATTTGCAGGGTATCTTGCCTTTACTTTTAACCAACATATTTTTTACCAAAACAATAGTATGTTGCAATGGGCGGTTAGCCTTGGTACCATTGGCCCAAATTCGTTGGGTAAAAATGTACAGCGCTGGTACCACAATGTTATTGGTATTTATGATGTTGTAGGCTGGCCCTTTCAGGTAAATAATGAAATAAGTCTTAATGTAAATGCAGCTTACTACAAATCGTTGCTGCAAACGCTGCAGCAGCAATCGTTATTTAATATCGATGGCTTTGCCAAGGCGAATGTGGGTAATGCATTTACAGATTTTACTATAGGAACGACTGTAAAAATTGGCCGGATAGAAAATCTTTGGAACAGCAGCCATTACAAGGCACATTTAAATACAGCTAACACAAACAAGCCCGTCCGCAACCACGAAATCTACTTTTATTATGAACCAGCCATTTCCTTACAGGCGTACAATGCGGTGCTGCAGGGCGGCATGTTTTTGCAAAACAAGGGGCCTTTAACCGTGGCAATAAAACCCATTGTTTTTAGCCAGCAATTTGGGTTGCGATATGCAAAAAACAGGTTTACCACAGCCCTTGTTTATACCAACAGAACACGGCAGGCCACCACACAACAACGGAATGAAAATTTTGGAAGCATTCAGATTGGGTGCCGTTTTGGAAGGGTAAAATGATTAAAAGTTAGACCCATGATTTGAGTGGATTTTTGGGATTAAAAGGAAAGATGAGATTAAAGACTGAACCATCAAACTTGTAAACCCTACCCCTTACGCCATTAACCTTTAACCTTAACAAAGTGAACAACCTAAAAATAACCCTGCTACAAACCAACCTGTTTTGGGAAGACAAAGCTGCCAACCTGCAAATGCTGGAGCAAAAAATCAACAGCATTAAAGAGCCTACAAACATTGTGGTGCTGCCCGAAATGTTCAGCACCGGCTTTAGTATGAAGCCGGAAATATTGGCCGAAACAATGGATAGCGAAACTGTATTATGGATGAAACAAATTGCAGCCGCCAAAAAAATAATCCTCACCGGCAGTGTTATCATTGAAGATGAAGGCCAATATTTTAACCGCCTTATCTGGATGCTGCCGAACGGCAAATACGGCTACTACGACAAACGCCATTTATTTGCCTACGGCGAAGAAGACAAACACTATACAGCAGGCAAAAAGCGGATGATAGCCCAGGTAAACGGCTGGAAAATAAACCTGCAAATCTGCTACGATTTACGCTTCCCCGTTTGGGCAAGGCAGGCCTCCCCTCCTTTGGAGGGGACGGAAGGGGAGGCTCCGGAGAGGGCGGGGGGTGAGGCTTCTGGAAGCGAGGCCGAATATGATATTTTACTTTACGTAGCCAACTGGCCTAACCGCCGCAGCCATGCCTGGAAAACCCTGCTTACAGCCCGTGCCATCGAAAACCAATGCTATGTAATTGGCGTAAACCGTGTGGGTAACGATGGCAATGGTATCAGCCATAGCGGCGATAGCCTTGTTGCAAATGCCCTCGGCGAAATATTGTATCAAAAGGAAAATGAAGAGGCTATTTTTACCATAACCCTGAGTAAAGAAGAACTGGAAGCAACCCGAAAGAAATTTCCCTTTGCCAATGATGCGGATAGTTTTTTGCTGCTGTAAAAAATGAAATTTT
>JAYUTQ010000444.1:0-7017 GCA_043755055.1 Chitinophagaceae bacterium
AAAAAGGTCATGTTTGCAGGGTAATTATATAAAGAATATACCAATGGACCTTTCTCTAAAACAAGGTATTGCAGCCCTGCTTTTTGGGCCGCCAACGCACAGGCAAGGCCAATGGGGCCGCCGCCAATGATGATGAGTTGGTAATGTTCTTTCATGTTGTTCAATAATAGGATGGAATAGGGAGGGCAAGGGGGATTTTTTCACATAAAAAAACCTACAACAATGTGTAGGTGTTAAAGAAAGAAACGATTTTTTATCTGATATTCAAAGCCGCTTTTATTTTCCTCAGTTCATCTTCAAGCAACGCAATTTTTGTGTTTTGTGCTTCAATAATTTTTTGTTGCTCCTGAACGCCCTTTAAAGCTATTACTCCCAGGCCGCTGTAATCCATCATCAGCAGGGGCTTTGTTATTTCCCTATCGTAGCGTTGGTACACCAGTTCGGGAAAATATTGTTGTACATCCTGTGCCATAAAACCGAGCATCCGCCTGTCGGTATCCTTACTGTCGAGGTAGTTATAACTATAACCCGGCAGTTGCATTATGGCATCAAGTACCGAGTTCATGGGCTTTATATTTTTTTTCAGATTGCGGTCGCTGAGGGCTGAGTAAATGCCTGTAACCCTGTCGATGTTGGCACGGAGTGACCCATTGCTATAAAAGTTAAGAGAGCTGTCGATAGCGCTTACATACAAGCCCCATTTTAGATTGATACTTGAAGGATGCCGCAGTGAAAGCTGGTCGCCATTGCTAAAACCGGTTATTTGTAAGCGGCCTTCTGTTACGTTATTAATATCAGTAACATAAGCACCAATGCCCACGTTGTGCCTTAACATGGATAGTGTAGGGGTATCTGCAACTGCAGTGTTTTGTGGTGGTGACGCAACATAAAAAGCAAGGCCCTGGGTAAGGTTGTTTTGTGTAGTGCCTGTATTTTCAGTATAGGCAGATATTGCTACGTTATCCTGCCGGCCAGCACCACTTCCATCTACCAAATAATTGTTTTCGAATATGATGGACGTTTTTTGCCTGAATTCCCAACCGGGGGTTGTTTTTCTATTCACCCCTGTTAGTACCAATGCTGCAATATTGTTTTTTGAGTTAAGCAAAGCAGAATCTATTTTTCTTAAAATTTTTACTTTGGGGTTATAATTTATTGAGAAACCTGTAAATCCATCCATAATAGCCACTCCATCACTGGTATCCCTTAATTGTACCCCAAGCAATCCACCAGGTTGCCATAGGTTATCCACTAAATTGTCTGTAAGCTTTATCCAGCTTAGTGTGTTAGTGCTGAAGTAATAGTAACCTCTTGCCATATCGTTTCGTACGCCGGGTTGGGTAGTGTTATAAACAACCAACCCGTTTGCAGGGCCTGAAATGCTGGTAACATCTTTTAAACTGTCCAGAGATACCTGAGGGAACAACACACCCTTACTGGTACTATTAACGTGTAAAGCTGCACTGGCATTTGGAGATGTGGTGCCTATTCCTACATTTTGTGCATTCACAAAAATGGTTGACAAAATGCAAGAGCTCAAAAATGTAATTTTTTTCATGATCCAAACTTTAGACTTCAAATTTAAAACATTGCTCTGCCAAAACATAACTTTATATGGTGATATTTTGGTAGAGCAACAATATTTTAATTTCCAATGTTGGTTATTCTAAAGCATTTTATGCACTTTCATTTATTTTTTTTCCAATGCCTCAATCCTTTTTCTAAGGACTTCGTTTTCTTTAATCAATTGCTGAATGGCCAGTAATGCAATACCGCTAGGGTCGATGGTGCTGATGCTTTTATCATCAAGGCCAAGGTTAAAGGCGGCTTTAAAATCCTGTGCCATTGGGCCTACATGATATTCGCTGGTGCCTTTGTAACGCCATTGTGTAATGGGAAGGGTGGCTATTCTGCGAAGCATATCAGCAGCATCGGGTGTAGTAAAATGTTCCTTCTTGTTTCTGTCGCTGGCATTCGTCCATGTGCCACCTGTGGTGAGGTATGCGCCGTTACCATTACCAGCACCTGCGGTACCCACTTCTAATGCCCGGCCGGCAGCACTGGGAGTGGGTATGCCAAACGCCCATTTATTTACATTGCCATTTCCAAACGCCATAGTGTTACTGGTAGATACGGTGGCCTGTGAGCCGATAACGGTCGCATTAGATAACCCATCAACGGTTACATCAGCATTATTACCTAACGCGGTTAGCCTGGTGCCGGTAAGGTTGATGGAAAGGGTACCAAAACCTATACCTGTATTGTTGAAACCGGTTGTATTACTCTTTAATGCCTTGCTACCAACAGCGGTACTGCGAAGTCCATTGGACACATCACCTGTGGCACTGTGTAAAGCACTATCGCCGACGGCCACATTATTTAAATTGAAAGTGTTGGCAAATAAACTTGCGTTACCAATGGCCACATTACTACTTCCTGAGATGCTACTGTATTGCGATTTATTGCCCATGGCAATATTGTTGTTGCCGGTTACATTACTATATAAAGCCTGGTACCCAAATGCATTGTTTTGCACCGCAAGTGCTACATTTCTCAATGCGCCTGCGCCTACGGCAGTAGTGTAGGCAAAAGGTCCTACATTAAATCCCAGCGCATGTAACGCACTGTCACCAACGGCTGTGGAATAGGTTATTTGTACGCCATTTTTTAATGCTCCTGCGCCAACCGCTACGTTATGAGAGCCACTGTTATATTCAGTCAGTGCATCAATTCCTACGGCGACATTATAATCACCAGACCCGGTATTAGCAGTACTTGACATGGCGTTTTTTCCAATCGCGGTATTAGATATCCCGGTATTGCCATACATAGTTTTATAACCAATTGCGGTATTGTCCGCGGTTGTTGCATTTAAATATAGTGACTGGAATCCAAGGGCGGTATTGTTTGCACCCGTAGTATTGGTGTATAAAGCTTTGGAGCCGATGCCTGTATTATTACCACTGCCACTGGTATTATGCAATGCAGAGTCACCTATAGCTACCAGGTTGGATCCGGTAAAGTTTTTATAGAGAGATTCTTTACCTATAGCCACATTGTTACTGCCGGTAATATTAAAATTCATAGCCCTGTAACCCTGGGCATTATTATTGCTTCCTGTAGTATTATTACTAAGAGCTTCATTCCCAAGGGCAACATTATTATCTCCTGATAAAACTAGCGGATCGCCGGTATTTTTTTCTAATGCATTAAAACCAATGGCCACATTACTGCTACCATATTGCACATTGGTGAGTGCATGATAACCTATGGCCACATTACTTCCGGAATTCGCATTATTAGCCATGGCACTGTCACCTACGGCTGTATTAAAGTTTCCAACCGTTCCTTGTGCAATGGCATAATTACCTACAGCAGTATTACCCTGGCCGTTCATATTCTGTAGAGCTTTAAAACCAATAGCTGTATTTACACCAAGTCCCAAGCTGTAATTGTACAATGCAGAGTCACCAATAGCTACCAGGCGTGAACCCGAAATGTTCTTAAACAAAGTTTTATTACCCACAGCCACATTGCCACTGCCTATTGTATTTGCATTCAGCGATTGAAAACCAATAGCTGTATTACTAAAGCCAGTTGTGTTTGCAAATAAAGTTTTTGAACCTATAGCGGTATTCTGTGTGCCTTGTGTACCAGTGGCACCTGTGCCATTATTGTATAAGGCAGAGTCGCCTACGGCTACAAGATTTGAGATCGTTGTGTTTTTATTCAGGGCATCATTACCAATAGCTGTATTGGCGTGGCCCGAGGAATTTGAATACAGAGCATTAACACCGGCTGCGAGGTTTCTGCTACCCGTAGTATTTGCCTGTAGTGCTGAAAAACCTAATGCATTATTACTTCCGCCCGTAGCTGTTTTTAAAAGAGAAAAGGCACCCACCGATGTGTTATTGCTACCACTGGTAGCCTGGCCCATGGAGAATCCTCCCACGGCTGTGTTGTTATCACCGCTGGTAATTGTGCCTAAGGCTTCTGCGCCTATGGCTGTATTATCTTCCCCAGAGGTTGCATGAAAGCGAAGGGCCTCGTAACCAATAGCCGTATTTTGCACACCGGTAGTGCTTGTGAGAAGTGCCTTGAAGCCAATGGCTGTGTTTTGAAATCCGGTAGTATTTTTTGCTAATGCGCTGTCGCCAATGGCGGTTTGTTCGCCGGCTGTGGTGTTTCCAAGGGCATCCCGGCCAAAAGCAATATTGCTGTTTCCAAGCATATTTTCTCTTAGAGCCGAATATCCTAAAGCAATATTGTAATCGCCATTGGTATTTTTTTGTAAGGCTGAGTTGCCCATAGAAATATTTCCAGATCCAACTGTATTGTCTGAGAGAGCAGATGAACCCAACGCAATATTATTAGTGCCTGTGTTATTACTTCTAAGTGTTTGAGAATTGCCAATAGCTATGTTGCCAGCCCCTGTTGTATTGTTTCTAAGGGCATCAGTACCTATGGCTACATTAAAATATCCGGTTGTGTTACCGTATAAAGCTTTGGAGCCTATAGCAGTATTATTGGTGGCTTGAAAACTAATAGTACTGCCAATGCCATTATTGTACAGGGCACTGTCTCCAATTGCCACTAATTTGCTTCGGTCGGTATTACTGTAAAGTGCTTTTGGGCCAATGGCCACATTACTATAACCTGTGGTATTGCTGTATAAAGTTTGATGACCCAATGCAGTGTTGCTGCTGGCAATCGTGTTAGCAAAAAGGGATTGAAAACCAAGCGACGTATTGTTATTGCCGGTAGTATTAGTTTTTATCGCTTTAAATCCTATTGCTGTATTTCCTGTTGCGGTTGTGTTATTGGCCAATGCGCTATCGCCTATGGCTGTTTGGTTGTTGCTGGTGGTGGAGATTAAAGCATCGGCACCCAAAGCAATATTGCTATTTATGCTCGTATTAAAAACGGAGGCCAGAGCATTTTGCCCAATGGCAATATTTCGGTTTCCAGTTTTATTGTTCAACAAAGTATAATGGCCCAGGCCAATATTCGATCCGCCGGTGGTATTGCTTTGCAGGGCATAAGACCCAATGCCGGTATTCCAGTCTCCCTGGTTATTTTCCAATGCTGATTGGCCGATGGCGACACCTATCGGATTCATGGCATTTTTCATGGCATATTGGCCTATTGCAATGGCCAGAGAAGAGAAAGTTATTTTGCTGAGTGCCGAATCGCCGATTGCCACATTGGACGTTCCTGAAACTAACTGGTTCAGAGCACCTGTACCAAGTGCAATATTCCGCCTTGCGGGGGCAGTGACATTCGCCAACGCTCCCAAACCCATAAACATGTTACCGCCTAAAGTATCCAGGCCGCCAGCCACCTGGTTGTTTACCCTGAAACGCAAATTTTTATTATCGGTCGTGCCTAAAAAATTTGCAGTTGTGGTTCCTGCATTTCCCGTTAGGTTCCAGCCGGCAGATGCTGATACATCGCTGGCAATAATCAGTTTGTTCCAAAGCGTTCCGTTCCAAAAATAATAACCGATGCCGGCCGGTAATGCTGCATTAGAATTGAACACCAATAGTGATAATGCCGGAGATGCAATCGTAGTAACGTCTGTGGTAGAAACCAACGCCACATTAGGTATTAGCAACCCTTTGTTGGGGCTGGTAATGTGCAACATGCTACTTGGGTTAGGTGGTGCGCCACTCGTATTAATGGCTACCTGTGCAATGAGGTTTTGGTGTAAGCCAAAAATGCAAAGCAAAAATGGCAGGGCGTAGAAAAGTAGTTTTTTCATAGTACAAATTTTTATGGTGCTGTTAATAGAACCATAAAAATTGCAAATGTTCTTTTCGGGTCTATTACCCTTTGGGGTAGTTTTTAGGTGAGAATTGAAAAACTACTGCTGCTGGATTAATTGCCGCAACCGTGCAATCGCAGTAGATCTGGAGTTAGCACCTATTTTTAAGTAGGCATGATAAATATGCTTTTTTACTGTGTTGGCAGCAATGAGCAAAGTTTCGGCAATCTGCTTGTTTGTTTTTCCATCATAGATCAACTGCAGCAGCATAAACTCTCTTTTAGAAATGCATGAGAGGAGCTTGCGGTTGATGATATCCAATGATAATGGGGCGGTTTTTGCCTGCATTTTTTGTGCATGATTATATAAAGCAATTTCAATGGCCGTGTGTAAAGTTGCCTCGTTAAATGGCTTAACGATATAGGCCGATGGTTGGGTATGCTTTGCAAGATCTAAAGTAATCCTGTCGGAATAGGAAGTGATGAAGATGAATGGAATGTTGTAGAACTTGTTAATCGTAGTGGCTATTTCTATTCCTTCTATACCGCCATTTAAATTAATATCCAGCAAGGCGATATCAGGTAGGTTCGTAAGTAACTCCTGCAACGCATCCGCTTTGTCGTAAACGATTGCTGAAACAATAAGCCCGTTTCTTTCCACCGTTGCAGCAATATCTTCTGCAATCAAGGGTTCATCTTCTACAATCAGGATTTTTATTTTAGACATGTAACAGTATTTAAAATTCAATACTGCAAAGAATGGAAAAGGAAAAGAAGTTGGCTTACCCCTTCGGGTAGTTTTTGAATAAAAGCGTTGCTGGCTAACGTATCATCAACTGCCTCAATGCGGCAATAGCGGTGGCCCGGCTGGTTGCATCGAGTTTTAAATAAGTATTATTGATGTGCTTTTTTACGGTGTTAGGAGAGATAAATAAGGTTTCGGAGATTTGCCTATTGGTTTTGCCATCGTAGATTAGTTGCAATAAAACAAACTCTCTTTCAGAAATGGGTTGTGTTACTTGATGGTTTATTTTATCAAGTATCAGATCCGGGAACTTCCGTTTGTTTTTATTACCTCCTACTCCGATAAACATACCCTGGATAAGGCAAAACATACTGAACCATCAGGATACATAGTAAAGCCGTTTAACGAAGCCGGGTTATACAGCACTTTAGAAATTGCCCTGTATAATCATGCACAAAAAAACAAACGGAAGTTCCCGGATCTGATACTTGATAAAATAAACCATCAAG
>JAYUTQ010000445.1:0-7017 GCA_043755055.1 Chitinophagaceae bacterium
ATTTAAAACCCGTAAGACAGTTAATAAAATTAGCCCGGTAAAACCGTTCCCATTGTTGAATTTCTGATATGGTGTAATGCATGTTTTATTAACAAGATAGCCGCTAAACTGTTTTATTAAGCTTAAACATTAATTTCAGGCCCGTAAATATTGTTGCAATTACCTATGTCTGAAAAACCGTCAAACCCTGGCATGATCCGTAATTTTTTTAAAAAGCTGTTTAAACGGCCGGTTACGGCTATTGCCAATAAAATTTCTTCGGCTCCACAAAAGGAGAAAGTAATGGAGTCGTTATCTAATATCTATGAACTTTCTATTGATCAGCCCGGAAAAAAAAGCGGCAATATGTTCAGCTTCGATCCTGTAGAGCAATCTGTAATTATTTTCTCCGATCAGCATAAAGGTGGGCGTAATGGCGCCGACGATTTTGCCAACTGCGAATCGGTTTATTTGGCCGCACTGGATTTTTATAACAGTAAAAATTTTTATTATGTAAATCTGGGCGATAGCGAAGAGTTGTGGGAAAATAGTATAGCTACTGTGATGAAACAAAACATAGAATGTTTTGAAAAAGAAAAACTATTTGTGGACAGGAATTCTTATACCAAAATAATTGGCAACCACGATTTGTTTTGGAGCAACGACCCGTTTGCACAAGTGCAAATAAAAAAAATGTATGGGCAGGAAATAAAAATTTTTGAAGGCATTTCGTTGCGGGTGCAATTACCTGCCAAGCACTTTGATATCTTTTGTACCCACGGTCATCAGGGAGATGCACAAAGCGATGGCAACTGGTTTAGCAAATGGTTTGTAAGCTGGATATGGGGGCCGCTGCAATCTTTTCTGGAGATTAATACCAACAATCCATCTTATAACAATCAATTAAAAACATTACATAACCTGATGATGTATGAATGGGCATCGCAGCAGAAAAATGTGGTGCTGATAACCGGCCATACGCATCAGCCTGTATTTAATTCCCTAACCCATTTAGAGCGGCTATACCTGAAACTGGAAGACGCACTTGAAAAAAATGATACAGCTGCAATTGCAAAGATTGAAGCAGAAATACCGAGGCGGAGAAGGGAATACGATTTTGTAAATCATTCTTTCCGTAATATGAATCCCAGCTATTTTAACACTGGTTGCTGCTGTTTTGAAGATGGCACTATTACAGGAATAGAAATTGCAGAAGATACCATCAGGCTTATAAAATGGAACATGGCAGGCGGTGAGGCCATTAGAACAATACTGGAACAAACTTCGCTTACCGACCTCGGCAATAGTATAGGGTAGGCCTCCTTTTTATCCGAGTTGCGGGAAAGCCATGCCGGTAATTTTACGGTACATATCTACAGCATACAAATCCGTCATGCCGGCTATATAATCTACAATCGATTGTATGTCGTAATACAATTTACCCTCCTCGCCGCTAATTACAAATTGCTTCGAAATTAATTGCAATAGCTTCTTAGATTTCGATGATGTTGGGTGAATAATGGCAACAAAAAAAGCAGCTAGTAAACTGCCGATTACATTATAACCTGCTATTTCTATCTCTATTACAGCACGTTGGTTATAAATATGTTCGTAAGAGTATTGGTCTATCTTTTTTATCAGATCGGTTTCTTCTTTTGGCAAATAATCAATCAACGCTTTTTGCAAAGAGCCTTCCAGCAGAGCAGCTTCATTTTCCATAAAAACATCAGTCGTTTTCCGTATCAATAATCCTATCAGCATGGCACGGAGATACTGTACTTTCTGGTTGTCGTCGTTAATTGCTGAAAATGTTTTTTCTACATTTTCTCTTGCAGTATAGCCTTCTTCCTCATCAAAAAAAGCAAGGAACAAACCAGCCAGTGTATCAATTGAAATAATGTTGAGTCGGTGGGCATCTTCAAAATCGATAATGCGGTAACAGATATCATCTGCAGCCTCTACCAGATATACAAATGGGTGACGGGCATACACATTTTTTTCAGCATCCGCCTTTGGAATACCCAATGCTTCGGCAATGGTGGTATACGTATTTATTTCACTATCAAAAAAGCCTGATTTTTTGGTAACAAGTTGTTGTTTATTAAAACCACTTAGCGAATCGCTTGGGTATTTTACAATAGATGCTAGTGTGGCATAAGTAAGCTTAAACCCGCCGGCAGCCTGCTCATTAAAGCTGTGGGTTAATGTTCTAAAGGCATTGGCATTGCCTTCGAAATATAAAAAATCACGTTGTTGGTTGGGTGTTAATTCAGCTTCAAAACGTTGTTTGGCTTCACCCGTAAGCTCACTAAAAAAGGTGCGGATGGCATCTTCGCCGCTGTGGCCAAATGGCGGGTTACCAATATCATGTGCCAAACAACCGGCGGCAATTACACCGGGCAATTCGTATTTGTAAAATTCTTTAAAACCTTCGCCTTTATCGGCATGTTTATCTGCCAGCTTATCGCCTACCGCCTTGCCAAGGCTGCGGCCTACAGATGCTACTTCAAGGCTATGTGTAAGGCGGTTGTGTACAAAAACAGGCCCCGGTAATGGAAACACTTGCGTTTTATTTTGAAGCCTTCTAAAAGCTGAAGAAAAAATAATACGATCGTAATCCCGAACAAAAGAAGTTCGCAAAGCATCTGTAGATGTGCTGCCTTTATTTTCAGATCCTACCCTTGTGGTGCTGTACAGTTGTTCCCAATTCATGGCTGCAATATAATCAGTTGGCAGTTATTCAGTTGGCAGTTGGCAAACCGGATTAAATATCTTTTATGCTAACTAATAAACTAATAAACCAATCAACTAACTACTGGTTCTTGTACATCAAATCGTACAAAATCTTCTTGTCAGTTTCGCCAATAATCTTCGTGGTGTCTTTTGGCGAAAAATGAATTTTATACGATTGAATGGCGAACTCCGGCCGCCTAATATCGTAGCCGATAATACGTAGGGCCTGCATGGCATTAAAGTCGGCGGGTGGTTGTACGTTGGTTGTATCGTACCAGTTACCAAAGCCTTGCTGTGCTAATTTTTGCCAGGGGAAAAAGCGGCTTGGGTCATTTTTTCTGCCGGGGGCAATATCGGCATGACCAATAAAATTAGCTACCGGAATGGTGTAATCTTTCTTCAGCCTGCCCAGCAAACTAATCAGGCTATTTATCTGCTGTTCACTAAAAGGTTCAAAGCCGTTGTTATCTATTTCTATACCAATGGATGAAGAATTGATATCGGTATTATTGCCCCACTTACTATTGCCGCCATGCCAGGCACGTAGCCAGTCGTTTAGCATATGGTGCACCGTACCGTTTCGGCAAATTACATAATGCGAACTTACCTGAGTTTTCACCATGGTAAAGGTTTTCAGCGTTTGTTCGCAACTGTTTTGCGCCGTATGGTGGATGATGACAAAGTTGGGTTTCCGCATATTGAAATTGGTAGTACCAACCCAATTATCCGGGGCTGTAATGGAATCGTTTGCTATTTCGGCGGGCTGTAATCTGATTGTTTTTGCAATAGCCTTCGTTTGTTTTTTGTACGATTTATTGGCCACATGGTACGGGTTTTTAGTAGCAGCACAGCTTAAAATAAAAATGGTAATGGCAGTAATGACAATAAACTTCATATGTTGAGATTTAGAATTGGCAAGATAGGCGATTGCAGATTTCATAAAAAACTGATGCAAAGCACCAGCTTGTAACATAATTGAAAGCATTGAATGGCACCCATTTTTCCAACTATTTGCCGGCGGATAAAAAAAGCGTACTTTTCAAACAATAATTTATGTACTCTGTTAAATTTATTTGTTGAGCAAACACACCAGGCCATTATTATTTTATTTACTTACTGTTACATAAATTTTTGTTTATCATACTATAAAATTAAAACCATTATCGCATGAAGCTTTTTTACTTATTGTCCGGTTTTTTACTTTCTAGCAATATTCTGTTTTCGCAAACAAGCATTACGATAGTTGCCGACAGAGATAATTCTATTTATTCTGAATCAACTAACAGTAACGGTGCCGGAGATATTTTTGTAGGCGTTACCAGTGGCGGTAACAAGCGTCGTGGGCTCATACATTTTGATTTATCCGGCATACCCTCCGATGCCATAATAGCCACTGCCACCCTTTCTTTGTTTGTAAATAAAATAGCAAATGGTTCTGGTGCAGAACCTGTGGAAGCGCATAAACTTAACGCTAATTGGGGCGAAGGTGCTTCGGTAGGCACCGGCCAGGGTGCTGCAGCCCAGGCAAATGACGCCACATGGGTAACCCGGTTTACAGGCACACCAAGTGCATGGGCAACACCCGGTGGAGATTTTGTGGCGTCGATAAGTGGCTCCGGCGCTACAGGGGTTGGTACAACTTCTATCTCCGGTCCCGGAATTCTGGCCGATGTACAATCCTGGATCAATAACCCAACTACCAATTTTGGATGGGCATTAACCGGCGAAGAAGCAAGCAACCGTACAGCAAGAATTGTTACTTCGAGAAATGGTACAGCAAGCCAACAGCCAAAGCTTATCATTACTTACACCACGCTACCTATTACACTAAGTACATTTTCAGTACAATTAAAAAATAAAGATGCGGCACTGAGCTGGGTTACTGCCACAGAAATAAACAACCGCTATTTTGGTATAGAGCATAGTACCGATGGCAGTATGTTTGCCGAAATAAGCAAGGTGGCTGGCGCCGGCAATTCTGTATTGCCAAAGCTGTACAGTTTTACACACAGTAACGTAGGTATTGGAAAACATTTTTACCGACTGGCGCAGTACGATTTTAATGGTAGCGTACATTATTCGCAGGTAGTAGCCATTTTAAATGGTAAAAAAGTTCAGTTGCAGATATTGCCCAATCCTGCACAAACTTTCATCAGGTTACAATCAAACGAACTGCTGGCCGGTAGCCAATACCGGATCATTAATAGTAATGGGCAGGTTAATCTTTCGGGTACTATTTTATCTCAGCAAATAGGGGTAGAAATGTTGGCAGCTGGCAATTACAGGATTATTATTGTAAAAAAATCGGGAGAAACAATTGCAACGCCTTTTGTAAAACAATAGTTTCTGTCGGTTGCTTAATGTGGTCTGTTAATCATCATCCAATGCCCTTGTAATGGTATAGCCTTATAACCATTGGCAAAAACCAGTTACAATCATCGCCTATCTTTACACCTCTATGTCGGAAAAAGTAAAGAAGCAAATTTTTGATTTTACAATGATGAAAAGGGTGTACCAGTTTGTGCGTCCTTACCGCAAACAATTTTACTGGTCGCTTATTTTATCGCTGATGCTGGCTGTGCTTTCGCCGGTTCGTGGCTTGTTTATACAGTACACAGTAGATAAGGGCATTAAGGGAAACACCAACAATATTCCGGAATGGCTTAATGGGTGGTTCAATAATGTTTCGGGCAATGATGTGATACAGTTTATCATCATTATCAGTGCACTGCAAATTGTATTGCTGTTGCTCGAAACCGTTATTAGGTTTACCTTTTCTTTTACCACAGCATGGCTGGGGCAGCACGTAATAAAAGATCTGCGGGTGGCTGTGTACAAAAAAGTTTTGGGCCTTAACCTAAAGCAATTTGATACCACACCCATTGGTACACTTACTACAAGAACCATTAACGATATTGAAAGCATCAATGATATTTTCAGCGATGGGCTAATACCAATTGTGGCCGATTTGCTAACCATTTTATTTACCCTTGGCACCATGTTTTGGATGGATTGGCAGCTTACACTCATCTGCCTGATTCCTTTCCCTATAATGATTGTGGCCACTTATTACTTTAAAGAAAGTGTCAATAAATCTTTTATTAAGGTACGCAATGCGGTAAGTAATCTAAATGCTTTTGTACAGGAACATCTTACCGGTATGCAGGTGGTACAGGCTTTTTCGGCCGAGGAAAGAGAGATGGGAAAATTTACCGCCATTAACAAAGAGCATCGCAACGCCAATATCAAAGCCATTTTTGCCTATTCTGTTTTTTTTCCTGTGGTAGAAGTAGTGTTGGCTGTAAGTATGGGCTTGCTGGTTTGGTGGGTGGCACATATTGCCAATATGCAGGTAAATAATCAGCCCGTAGAAATTAGCGGAAAGCTCATTGCATTTATTCTTTTCCTCAACCAGATTTTTAGGCCGTTGCGGGTAATTGCCGATAAATTCAATGTAATACAAATGGGCATGGTAAGCAGCGAAAGGGTGTTTAAAGTGTTGGATAATGAAGACGTAACAACCGACGAGGGCAGCATCGATAAACACATGAAAGGCGAACTGGAATTCGACAAGGTTTCGTTTGCTTACAACGAACCCAATTATGTATTAAAAGATGTTTCTTTTAAAATACAACCCGGCGAAACCCTTGCCATTGTTGGGCATACTGGCAGCGGTAAAACCACAATTATTTCACTGCTCAACCGCTTATACCATATTCAAAAAGGAAAAATACTGATCGATAGTATAAGCATAGAAGACTATACCATAGCCTCGCTACGGCGGCAAATAGGGGTGGTGCTGCAGGATGTTTTTCTTTTCAGCGGCAGCATACTCGACAATGTTACCCTACGCAACCCCGACATAAAAAGAGAGCAGGTAACTGAGGCTGCAAAATTGATAGGCGTACACGATTTTATTATGCAGCTACCCGGCGGTTACGATTACAATGTAATGGAACGTGGTGCTACCTTAAGCGTTGGTCAGCGGCAGTTGCTGAGTTTTATCCGATGCCTGCTGTACAATCCTTCCATCCTAATTTTAGACGAAGCCACCAGCAGCATTGATACCGAAAGTGAGCAGTTGATACAACAAGCCATTGATAAACTGATAGCTGGCCGCACCGCCATCATTATAGCCCACCGCCTAAGCACCATCCGCAAAGCGGATACTATTTTAGTACTGGATAAAGGCGAAGTAAAAGAAACCGGTAACCACGAAGAACTACTTTCCCATGGCGGATTTTATGCAAAACTGTATGAAATGCAGTACGAGAAAAAATACAAAAAAGTCATTGGTCAATAGGT
>JAYUTQ010000446.1:0-3098 GCA_043755055.1 Chitinophagaceae bacterium
CCAACATTATTACCTGGAACGACATGGACCAAACCGATATTTTGAATGATAACCAACTGGTTTTTTTAGAAAAAAAACAAAAGAAAGGCAGCCAGCAAACCCACGAAGTAAAACCCGGCGAAACCCTGTGGCAAATAAGCCAAACCGAAGGCATTCGCCTCAGTAACCTGTTGCAATTCAATCAGCTTTCAGCCGCAAATATTCCCGCCGTTGGCGAAAAAATTTACCTGCAAGGTTATGCTTCGCAAACACCGAAACTGGTAAAGAAGTAGCAATTCAATTACCTTTTTTTGGAAATTTCTTGTTATTCGATCTTGATGAATTTGTTTACAAATGACCATTGCCCCTTTGACCATTGACGATTGATAACCTGATTATTGTTCCAACGAGCGGTTCAATAAATCCTTCATAAAAGCCAGACCTTTTCCTCTTGCAAAAGCAATGTTTTTTTCGGGAATGGATTCCGGATCCAGGTAGTTTTCCAAGGCATTGGTAATGCTATCTTCCCGTAAGATATGCAGCATGGGGTAGGGGGAACGGTTGGTATAATTGGCGGCGTCGTTTGGGTCTTCGCCGGCAAAACAATACTGCGGATGGAAACTTGCCAGTTGGTAAATGCCATCGTAATCTTCTTCCTCCATCAGCTCCTCCGCCACCTGTACTACATCGAGATAGGCATTAAAGTCGCCAAAGTTTTCGGGTAGAATAATAAAGGTGGTTTCTATGTCTTCATCCTCATCAAGGTGGTAAATTTCCTGCATTAGTTTTTCCAGCACAAGCTTGGTATTTGCCGAAGGCAACACCACATACCGAACCGTTTTTTTAAGCAAAGCCTTTGCCGCAAACGGGCAAAAATTACAACCGATTACGACTGATTGAATCCAGTTAATGGTTTGTTGTATAATCGTTTCTTCTGTCATAAATGCTTTACGCTAAGAAAGGCGAAAGGTATAAGGTGGAAGCCAAAAGTGAGAACTTATTCCAACCTTTGTTTATATATCTAAAACTCTCTAAACCATAAACTCTAAACTATCTAAACCCTAAACCTTTCACTCTAAACCTTCTATAGCCGCTTTTATATTGTTATGAAACGAACTAATGGCCTGTGTATGCAAAATTGGGTATAGGTATTTATCCCGGAAATTAGAATCGCTTTTGTAGATGGTATGGTGTGTTACAGCTGTGTGTCCTTCGGGTGTAGCCTGTAGTTTTATCTGTTGGGTGCCTTCAGATTTTCCGCAATTCAGATAGGCGGTACGAAAAGCTTTTTCGGTTTCGTTTACCTCTATTATTTCGTGGCCCACGGCTATATTTACAAGGCCTATTATAAAGCTAACATTAATAAAAACGATCTGCCCTACCTCTAGCCCTTTGTAGTCATCGGCTATATATGTGAGTTTGTTTTTTGGCTTTGAATATTGAAAACCAAAACTCACAATCTCACCTTTCCATGCTTCGGAGGGTGGTATGGATTTGTATTTGCTCCAAACCGTTTCTATATCTGCTTTTACAATAAAAGTTTTTGTGTGGTGGCGAAAAGTATCGATGTCGGCCCGGTTAAAATCGAAAGATTGAAGGCCGGCAAAATCTTTTACATTATAAAGTTTATTGCTATGTATAAACTCTTTTAATTTCTTCTGTAATACCTGGCTAAGGTCTATATCACTTTTTGCCGTTGAGCCATTCGCATTTGTAGTAACTTGGTTTGCAAGCATGATGAGGTTCTCTTGTATGGTTCAAATATATTGCCTTTGTTTTTAGCCTTGCATATTTAAGGAATAATAGCTGATGTCTGCTCTTATAGCACCCTTGGTAAAGCCATCTGCTTTCGCCCCGGCTTTAATAAATCCGAGGGTTTCCAGTATCCGCCAGCTAGCCGCATTGCTGCTTACGGCTTCGGCGTAAATGGTTTGTAGCTGGCTGTTTTGTTGGCCTTTGGCCAATAAAATTTGCACCGCTTTTTTGGCCAATCCCATGCCCCAATAATTTTGATGCAGCAGGTACCAAAGCTCTGATTTGCCTTTGGCCAAATCTATTTGCTGCAAGCCGCAGAGGCCAATAATAGTTTCGTTTTGGTAAATAGAAAATGGCCCGTACTGTAACGGACTCCCTTTTTCAATGGCTAAAAAACGTTCCAGAAACAGGGTAAAAGATTCCGGATCTTCAAAAGTTTTAAAGTTAGTGAACTGTATATTTTCAGCATTGCTAAAAATGGGAAATAGGGCAGTGGCGTGGTTAAGATTGGTAGGTTGGAGGGTAATAGTTGTAGAGTTGTTTGGCATTTCTTACGGATAAAATAACCATGAGTAAAATAGATTTAGTTTTTATAAACAAAACTTAACAGATTATTTATGGTGGGAAAGTCGATAAGAAATATAGAAACCTTAATAAGAAGGAATAACTCAGATGGAGCAATTGGAAAATATCCAGACAGTTTTTTGTATTAGATATTGTCGAAAAGGTTAGAAAATTTAGTAGCTCTATTTCTTATTATAGATTCAGTGATTTTATTAATATCTTTTGTGGAGCTTACTTTAAACAAAGGCATTTTGTTTTGATTTAGAATGCTTTCAAGTTCTATTAAAGAAGGAGTCTGTCCCTTATACTCTTCAAATATTAAATGGTATTGATGATTCCCAAATATATTTTTGCTATCCGCAAAACGATTTAATCTCTCAATTACACTTTCAAATTCACTTATGTCTGATTTAAGTTGAGCAGCGTTTCTTTGTGCGTTTACATCAATTGACTTAACTGCATACATAGCCCCATTCACCCCAATACCATCCAAATGAAAATCAAACAATAACGACGGTAATTGATGTTTTTTAATAGTGTAGTCGATATCAATCTTATCTTTTAATGGGTTGTAGAATTCAGTTTTTAATAATTCCCTCACATTAGAAACTTCTCGTTTTTTTGGTAAGACACTTTCAATATTATTGTCAATAAATTTTTTGAAAAATTCGCTAAAATCAGACTCTCCGAAGATAAAGTTAAATGACTGTGGGCTTGAAATCTGCAATAAACCATTGTTATAAATCGAAAGTCGATTTAAATAATCAAAAGACAGTAATTTATTGTCGATTAATTTATAT
>JAYUTQ010000447.1:0-3093 GCA_043755055.1 Chitinophagaceae bacterium
CGGAGTGTTACAATTTTTTTAAAAAGTATATTAATTAATTACAATCCCAGCACATCTTTCATCGTAAACATCCCTTTCTTACCTTTTAAAAATTCAGCAGCCAAAACTGCTCCCAATGCAAAGCCGGTGCGGCTATGGGCCGTATGTTTAATTTCTATATCATCAATGGTACTTGTCCAGGTAACGCTATGTGTTCCGGGTGCAGGATCAATGCGAAGGCTCTCTATATACAGGTCGTTTCTGTTGCCGGTGGGTTCGTTTACCCATTGTTTTTTATAATAATCTACGGCCAGTATTTGTTCGGCCAAGGTAATGGCGGTGCCGCTTGGTGCATCTTTCTTTTGGTTATGGTGTACTTCGGTCATTTGTACATCATAAGCGGTTTGGCCCGTCATTAGTTTTGCCAAAAGTTTATTTACTTCAAAAAAAATATTTACACCAAGGCTAAAATTACTGGCGTATAAAAATGCACCATCGTTAATGCGAAGAGCCGTTTCTATTTCGGGTAGTTGTGCCAGCCAGCCGGTACTGCCACAAACGAGTGGTGTATCGTTTTCTATGCATTGCAAAATATTTTCTACCGCACTGTGAGGGCTTGTAAACTCTATGGCTACATCTGCATTTTGCAGGTTCTTTTTTGTAAAATCCTTTCGATTGCTAATGTCTATTTTCAATACTATTTCGTGGCCTCTTTCCAATGCTATTGCTTCTATAGCTTGTCCCATTTTTCCGTAGCCGATGAGTGCTATTTTCATTTCAATTATGCTGTTTCTATTTGGTAAAAATTATCTGCCTGCAGTATTCAGCTTGCTTTTTTTGTCTTTAAAAGTAAAAACCAATCCTACACCTGTTTGCCCGTTTGCCTGAAATGTAGGTTTAATTTTCATTCCCAGGTCGTCGCTTACATCAAAATGTTTCAGGTGGGCACTTACGGTGGCATCTACCACATTCAGTCCCCATGCTATGATGAAAGCCAGTACACTCATATCCACATTTTTGCGGTATTCGTCCCGGTAAAATTTCATGGAGTTGGCGCTGAGTACACTGTACTTGGATGGGATGTTAATGTCATTAGTAGGGAAAGTGTCAATTTTAAGTTTGTAAGCTTCCCGAAGGCCATTGTACTCTTTTACGTTTACTATAAAGATGCCGGCTACAGTACCCAATGCGGCGTAGACTAGTGGCACTTTCCAAATCTGCTTGTTGTACACCTGACCCCAGCCTGGAATCAAAGCGGAGCGTACTGTGGCTTTTCGTGGAGAGAAGCAGGTGTCGCAATAGATTTTTTTTGTTGATTTTTTTTTTGTGGAATCGATGGCGGATAGGGGCTTTGTTTTTCCGGTAGAATCCACAATATTTACCTGACCGTGAAGTGGGCTGATGTTGATTGTAAAAAGAAATATTGCTACGATGCTAAGCCACCTCATGGTAAATGTTTGTTTGCCTTTTATTCGTTTGCCGCTGTTGTCCACCCCCTGTCTTCGCCTTCGGCTAAGACGGTCCCCCGCCGGCGGGGGATAGTAGTGCAGGCAGTCTTTTTTGAATCGGGGAGGTTAATGGAAAATGATATTTTAACTAATGTAGAATACTAGGCTACAAATCCCCAATCCCTAACCCCTAATCCCCAACCCTAACTAACCTTCACACCCATCATATCCAATAACTTATTCAGTTCCTGAATAGAATAGTATTCAAGAGTTATGCTGCCGTTACCTGTTTTGCTTTGTTTAATGCTTGCTTTGGTGCTAAAATGTGTTGCTAAAGTATCCTGTAATTTTTGATAAGCAGCGGGGAGGCCGGCTCCGGCTGGTTTTTTAACGCTTCCTTGGCCGGGGCTGTAGAGTTTTCTTACAAGGTCTTCGGTTTGCCTTACGCTAAGGTGTTTGTCTTTTATTTCTTTAAAAATAAAAAGTTGCTTTTCTATTTCGGCCACATTTACCAGTGCCCTTGCATGGCCCATACTAATGGTGCCGCTGCGTACCGCTATCTGAATATCGGGTGGTAATTTCAGCAGGCGCATGTAATTGGCTACGGTGCTGCGTTCTTTGCCCATCCTTTCGCTTACCTCTTCCTGTGTATAATTCAGGTCGTCCATCAGGCGTTTATAGCTAAGGCCTATTTCAATGGCATTCAGATTTTCCCGTTGTAAATTCTCCAGCAAGGCAAGCTCTAAAAGCTGCCGGTCGTT
The DNA here is from genome assembly GCA_043755055.1 of Chitinophagaceae bacterium. GTDB lineage: Bacteria > Bacteroidota > Bacteroidia > Chitinophagales > Chitinophagaceae > JAZKFT01. The sequence continues at coordinate 2,189 of JAYUTQ010000447.1, forward strand.
GGCCTCACGAATGTACACCGGCACATCTTTAATGCCAGCCAGCTTAGAGGCACGCAGACGGCGTTCACCTGCTATCAGCCTGTATTTGCCATTGGCTAAAGGTGCCACAGTAAGTGGCTGAATAATATCGTGGAGCTTAATGGAATGGGCCAGTTCCTGCAAAGCAGTTTCATCAAAATCTTTACGGGGCTGGCGTGGATTAACTTCTATCAGTTCTACCGCAATGCGGTTGGCCACGGTTTTTCTTTCTACTACTTCGGCTTTCAGTTTGCCGTCGGTAGTTTTAAGGTCGCTGTCTATATTCTGTAATAAAGACCGCAGGCCTTTACCAATCATGTTTTTATTGTCGGTTGCTTTACTCATTTTTATTTACGAATTACGATTTCGGATTTACGATTTGCTGATAAGGCAATCAGTATCTATTATTTAATTATGATGAAATTGTATGATGAGTATGCCTTAAGAATGAATAGCGATTTCAGAATTTGGAATAAATCGTAAATCCCAAATCTGAAATCGTAAATCAGCTTATGTATCTGTCTTCTTCTTTGATTTTTGTAAGGTTGTTTTTTTGTAAAACTTCTTTTGCCAAATTGAGGTAGTTCATGGATCCTTTGCTATCAGCATCGTACAAAATTACGGGCTTGCCTACGCTCGGGGCTTCGCTCAGCCTTGTGTTGCGGTGGATGATGGTATTAAAAACCATTTCATCAAAATGATGTCTTACTTCGCTAACTACCTGGTTACAAAGCCGAAGCCGGCCATCGTACATGGTCATTAGAATGCCTTCTATTTGTAATGTAGTGTTGAGCCTGTTTTGTACTATTTTAATAGTATTTAGCAATTTTCCCAAACCTTCCAACGCAAAAAATTCTGTTTGCACCGGTACAATTACAGAGTCGGCA
>JAYUTQ010000448.1:0-3093 GCA_043755055.1 Chitinophagaceae bacterium
GAACGCTGGGCTAATGGCTGGGCCATCGACGACTATGCCACCGAAGAAGCATTTGTGCAGAAAAGTACCGAAGCCGGATTTGTCAATATTAAAGTTGAAAATGCCTCAGCCGCCATTATGCCTTCGGCCAAAAAGCTGTATAGGGCTTATTTTTTGGGCATTGTACCTGCATTTTTATACCGCTTGTTTAACCGCAATCATACCGCACTTGGAAAAAATAATGTGGATACAGCCTACCTGCAATACGTAACGCTTAAAAAGGATTTGTGGAAATATTTGATAGTATCGGCGGAGAAAGGGTAGGAATATTTTACGAATGACCATTGCCTAAATGACCAAATGACTTTATTTACGATTCCTCATCAAAATACAATTTGTAAAACTTCTTCCCCGTTCTTTCATCAATTCCTTTTTCAATCATATCCTGACGGCCATGGATGTACACATGGAAGTTTTTATCCAGCTTTAAAATGTTTTTAAAAACTTTGGATTGCTTTTTTACAGCAGCAATATGGATGGCGAAATCGTCTTGAATATCAACTTCTTTATTGGCCTCATAGTTTTCTTTAAAATTGCTGAAACTATCCGCCACTTCGGGGTGGTGAATAACTTCCTCTTTAAACTCTTCCATATTAAAATGATCCTTCGTTTTAAAGTAGTCTAAAGAGCGGTTCATCAGGTCTATCTGGTCGCTTTTGGCCACGTCAAATTTTTCAGAATATTCGTTGGTTACAAACAGGCGGCACATCTGCAAAGCATCGCTGGTATTGTGGTATGCATCGGCGTAGGGTACTACTTGTAAAAAATCAGTGACCCAATATTGGGTGTCGTTTTGCTTGTTGGTATGGTCCACAATGCACACCACATAGCCTTCGGCTTTATTGGTTTTAAATATCAGGCAGCCCTTATCCAGCTTATTTATGTTAATGCCTTCTTCCTGTGCTATTTCAAGGCTTTGGCCATGTGGAAACACCTTTAAAAAAGTCTCTTTGGTTTCGCTTTTAAAAATACCAATAGCTGGTAAATACTCACCGTTCAGCGGCACTTCATCAAAAAGGGCCACATACATTTCGCCTTCTTTTACCCGTACATGGGTGCTTTTGCTGTACAGAAATTTTGCTATCAGATTGCTTTGCTCCGCAAAGGATTTATGGTCGGCAAAAATGGCGCTTGTATAGCAGAACACTTCATTCATTTCCAGATTGCTGATATGGGTAAAATGGTATTGTTCCTGTTCGTTAAACGGGCCAAGGAAAAACTTGTTGAGCAGTTTCTGTACATCTTTATCGTTGAGCGTTAGTGGGTTTTCCGAAAGCTTTAAATCTTCGGCACGGGTGGGGTTACCAACTCTATGTGCTATTACCTGTTGCAGTTGTATGCTGTCTATTCCTGTCATGCTGCAAATGTGTGGGTTTTTCACCAGCATAGAAAAGGAGAAAAAGAGTAACGATTTTTTTATTTCACCGCAGAGTCGGGGAGAAGGGGAGACACGCAGAGGTTTTATTATTAGGGGTTCATTTTTTTCTCTGCGTTACTCTCTGCCCTTGCGCCTCTGCGGTTAAAATTGTATTAAAAAGGAGTTTCACAGAATTATTCTATTATCTCTGCGTTCCTCACTGCCCTTGTGTCTCTGCGGTAATATTTGTATTTAAAAGCCTCACACTTGTACCATGAAACTTTTCAACTTCGCTTTTGTATTCTATATTGCCTTACCAAAAACAATTATTGCTAAACAATTTTTATGAAGAAAATCCTTCCCGTTCTATTGCTGTTTGTATCCGTATCTGTTGTGGCACAAATACCGTCGCCGGCCAGCTTTTTGGGTTACGAACTGGGCGACCGTTACACGCCACATTATAAAATAGTACAGTATATCGAAGCCGTAGCCAAGGCTACTCCGGCTACCATGAAACTGGAACAATACGGCGCCACCAATGCAGGGCGGCCATTGTTATTGTCTTATATTTCTACTGCCGAAAATATCAGCAATCTGGAGAATATTCGCCTCAATAACCTGCGCCTAGCAGGGCTGGAAACGGGTAGCGGCGATGTGGCAAATGCCAAAGCCATTGTTTGGCTGAGTTACAATGTACATGGCAACGAAACAAGCAGCAGCGAAGCGGCGATGGCTATGCTATACGAGATGGTGACTTCCGCCACTACAAATACAAAAGAATGGCTTAAAAATACAGTGGTCATTATAGACCCATGCATTAATCCTGATGGCCGTGACCGTTATGTAAACTGGTTTAACAGCGTAGTTGGCCCAACCCCAAACCCCGACCCGCAAAGCAGGGAACATGCAGAGCCATGGCCCGGTGGCAGGAGCAATCATTATAACTACGATCTTAACCGCGACTGGGCCTGGCAAACGCAAATAGAAACACAACAAAGAGTAAAAAAATACAATATCTGGATGCCTCAGATTCATGTGGATTACCATGAGCAGGGCTATAACGAACCATATTATTTTGCACCGGCTGCTGAGCCTTTTCACGAAGTAATAACGCCCTGGCAACGGGAATTTCAAACAAGTATCGGCCGCAACCATGCCCGTTATTTCGATGCCAAAGGATGGCTCTATTTTACCCGTGAAAGGTTTGATTTATTATACCCGAGTTATGGCGATACATGGCCCACATACAACGGCTCCATAGGTATGACGTATGAGCAGGGTGGTGGCGGCCGTGGCGGCATTGCAGTTATTAACGAGGACGGCGATACACTTACCTTAAAAGACAGACTTACACATCATTATACTACCGGCATCAGCACGGTAGAAATGGCTTCGTTAAACGCAGGAAAACTGGTGGTGAATTTTAAAAAATTCTTTGATAATGCAAAGTCAAACGGCGTTGGCGAATACAAAACTTTTGTGGTAAAAGGCAAAGGCAATGAAGGCAAAATAAAGACTCTTACCGAGATGCTGAAAAGGAACGGAATTGAGTTTGGTTATGCCAATAACGGTACTTACAACGGCTACAATTATTTCAACACCAAAACCGAAAGTTTTAGCCTTGAAACCGAAGACTTAATCATCAATACCACACAGCCGAGGGGCAATATGGTAAAGGTGCTGTTCGAACCAAAATC
>JAYUTQ010000449.1:0-6989 GCA_043755055.1 Chitinophagaceae bacterium
TTGCCCTTAAAACTATTGTCTTTCAATGCTGTGCTAAATGATAAAGAAATAAATACAACATGGCAAACTGAAAACGAAGAAAACACGGCCGGTTTTGAAGTGGAAAAAAGTGCCGATGGAAGGGTATTTATTTCTTTATCATTTAGCACAGCATTGAAAGACAATAGTTTTAAGGGCAATGCACTGCAGGTATTGGAGAAAGTAACCTTATCTGCACCGGCGTATAATGGAACCAAAATTCTTGTTTCGGCGGCCGTAAGCGGTGTGTACATGTAATAGTTGCCGGCAGTAAATACACCAGCAGGATTCAATTCATCAAACTTAATAGAACGCCCACCGGGATTAAGCATGGCAGGATTTATCTGTGCTGTAATTACCGGCAAACCGCTATCATCATAAGCATTACCACTTTGCTTTAAACCTACGCACGGATAATTACCGGTTTTGGAGGTGTATGTATTATCGCTGTTATTGCCATAAACGGCTTTAAAATCGGCTACGCTCCTATCGGCATACATGGGCCAATCAGTATTTAAAAAGAAATTATTTTCTGCAAAAACCTGGGCATTGTTGGCAGCTACAATGCCATAAAGCTGAACGTTTTCCAACAAATTATTGAGTACATGCACTTCGCCGAAACGCACCCTTGGGTTGCGGCTGTTGGTATTGTAAAAATGATTGTTTGCATAGGTAACTTTTAGCCGACCCATATCGGTGGCGCCGTTGTTATCGCTGTGGCCTACAAGGCTGGTTTTCCAGCTATTCCGAATCAGGCACCACGATACGGTTACATAGCTTGCTCCGTCTTTAATATCACATCCGCCATCGGGGTGTTCGCTATCTGCCGGGAAACCAAGTGGGCCGCCAAGGGTGCAATGATCTACCCACACATGATGGGTTTCTGTTCCGCCAATATTGATACCATCATCATAATATTCCTGAAAGAAAATATTGCGTATCAATAAGTTATAGGAGCGTTTTACATTAATACCAATCTTAAATACCACATTGCTTTCGCCTACAAAACTCAGATCTCCCTGCTCGGGTATATCCAGCATATAGTTGCCAAAAACTTTGGCTCCATTGGTACTCAACGGCTGGGTACCATCGTAAATACCGGCTTTAAGCATAATTACGAGCGGGGCTTTTTTCATACCACCTACCACAGTATTATTTTTATAAGCCTGCTGGCGGTTGTATAATGTTTCGCAAAGTTTATTAAACTCCGCAGGGCCGTTAATTGTAACGGTGTCCGGGGCACATTGGCCCCCTTTGGTAGGGCCGGTAAAGCCATCGGCCGTCATAGATGCGAAACCTACAACTTTTTCAAAATCGATGGTAATGGCCGAATTAAAACTGGCCGTTACATTTTTAATGCTGTTCATGGTGATGGTTTGCACCGGATTGGTACCGCCTAAATGGCCACCCCAATTATTAAATGTAGAACCCAATACAGGATTGGCTGTAAGTGTAACCACTGTATTTTCGGCATACTCACCGCCGGGTGGACTAAGGGTTACACCACCTACGCCGCTTACCGTTACATTGAGCTTGTAAGTAGGCACTGGGGTAAAATTGGCCACAATGGTTTTATTGGCATTCATGGTTACGACAGATGGGTTGGTGTTGCCCGTAAGGTTGCCGCTCCAATTGCTAAAAGTGAGTGCCGGCAAGGTTTGTGCCTGCAGGCTTACCGTTTCGCCTTCAAAATATTTATTATTTGTACGGGCCGGCGTTTTGGTAACCGCACCACCATTTGTGGCGGACACATTTAAAGTATAACTATTGCAGGCTGCCCCGGAAAGTTGCAGCTTATCCAAATTGGGGCCATCGGTTGTGTCCCAGGTAATTTTAATATTGTTTAAACCTTGTAACAGGGTTACCGTTGCAATCTCCTCCACCCATTCTGTAAAAACGGTGGTACGAGGAAAATCAAGCAGTTTTATAAACACATCATTTACAAATAACCGGCCTTTGCGGTAAGTGTCGTTAGCCAATGAAAACCTGAATTTTGCCGTACGTTCAGCGGCCTGTGTTTGGCATACAGAAAAGATGATGCTGTTTTCGCCTCCGGCTAAAAAATTTACAAATCCGGTTCCGGTAAAGCCAGCGTGGTTATTATCTACCGTTCCGGTAAAAGCTGCCTGTTCGGCTTCATAATCGGTAAAAACAAGGTTAGGGTCAATAAGCGTTACAGTAACCGTCCATGTTTTGGTAGAATTATCCTGAGCCGTAACGGTGTACACTACCGGTACGCTAAAATTCTGTGCTGTAGCGGCTCCCGGATTTACGGTAGCATTTGCCGACAGGCTAAAAACCTGAGGAACAAGGCCTATAAGCGTACTGCCCAATGGCATATTTACCCCTATAGTTTCGGCAGCAGAATTAATGCTGGCCGAACCTATCTGGCTGTTGTTAAGCTTAAAATCGGTAATTTCTTTGGCAGATGAAGAAACCTGTGTTACGGTTACCGTCCAGTTTTTAGTAGTGGTACCATCCTGTGCGGTAACCACATAATTTACCGGCACACTAAAATTTTGTGCCGCCGTAGCCAACGGGCTGATGGTAGCCATAGGCGAAATGGTAACCGTTTGCGGCACAACCGGATTAACCGCCGTTCCAAGTGGCACATTAATAGCAATGGTTCCGGCTGCAGTATTAATTATCTCATTGCCCGTTTGCCCGGCTATTTTAAAAGCAGCTATTTCTGCAGCGTTACTGCTGGCATTGTTGCTTAGTGCATAAATGTCGTGGATCTGAATATTGCCATTTGTTGGTTCGATCCTTATACTTACCGGCCCACTGCTAATAATGGCTGGAAAAAGTGTAGTAAAATTAAACGAAGCCGCAGTTTGTACAGATAAAGTAGCAGTGGCCGTAGTGTAAGTAGCATTACCATCTTTTTTATACTTAACGGTTACCATTCGGGCGGAGGCACCTGTAGATTTCATATTGACTGTAAAAACGCTGCAACTGGTAATATCGGCCTGCAGAAAGCCACCACTGTTAACCTGTATAGCACCCTGGCTACAAACCCCATCGGCCGATTTGGTAGGGCTAATCACCCCATCGCTTGTAACACCTGCAGGTAAAGTGGTGTTATTAAAATGATAATCTAACAAAACAGTTTGGGCAGATGCACCAAAGGCGGAAACCAGTAATAGCATGATAAAAACTACACAGTTCCTCATGGAATGACTTTGCATTTTCATAAAGCAATACGTTTATACCAGATAAAAGTATTTGCTTCTAATGCCACAGATGCATTTTTCTATGCAATCGATGTCGGAAATGGTTAACCAAAACACAAGTGCTTTTAGCATAAAAAACATCCCCCTTACAGCAAATAAAAAATGATGACGGCTTTATATACCAAATGAAAAAACGATACTATTACAGGGGGTGACTGACAGCAAGTAGCCATAATTGATTTTGCAATAAAACAGCCCATCTGATAGAAATTTGTAAATTTTATTTAAAATACTTTTGATATTCTCCAACCATTTCGTTTACTTGCACTCATTGTGATAAATGCAAGTCTATTTATATCATCATCTCTACTTGTAGCTTTTCCGGCTACAACTATTACAATTATTACAACCCGTTAGGGTTGTACTTCTCCATATCACCACATGGGCTTTTTAAAAAAGCTGTTTACAAAAGAAAATTTCTTTAATACAATAGTCATTAAGTCAATAGGGTCAATAAGTCAATTGTGATTGGACAATAAATCAACAAACAAAAACGACGAATGACCCAATGACCTTATATTGAACCACTCAAAATAATAAAGCAATTATAAGATGCAAGTTCTAAAATTTGGCGGCAGTTCGGTAGCCGGGGCAAACGTAATAAAACAGGTGATGGCCATCGTAGAAAAAGCGTTGGTAAAAGAAAAAACAATTGTGGTGGTATCAGCCCTTGGCGGCGTAACAGACAACCTTATTCAATGCGGCACATTAGCTGCAGGAGGCGACGAATCTTTTAATGAGATTCTGAAAAAACTGGAACAGCGACACCTTGAAGCCGTACAGCAACTTGTGCCGGTAACACAGCAAAGCAGCGTATTAAGCATGGTAAAACAGCGCTGTAATGAGTTGGAAGATATTTGCAAAGGCGTATTTATGCTTCGGGAATTATCGCCCCGCACACAGGACAGGATAGTAAGTTATGGCGAATGGCTTTCCTCGCAAATTATTGCTGCCGCATTTAATTTTAATGGCATAAAAAGCGAATGGGTGGATGCCAGAAAGCTGATTGTAACCGATGAACACTACACCTATGCTGCTGTAGATTTTCCTGCTACAAATAATAATATTCAGCAATATTTTGCTGCAAGCCAAGATCAGTTATTTTTAGTTCCGGGCTTTATAGCAAGCAGCAGAAGCGGCACCACTACTACGCTTGGCCGGGGTGGCAGCGATTATACTGCATCTATTTTTGCTGCAGCATTATCTGTAAGCAATCTGGAAATATGGACGGATGTAAGCGGCATGATGACGGCCGACCCAAGGCATGTGGCCAACGCCAAATCCATTCCTCAAATTTCTTACAGGGAAGCGATGGAACTAAGCCATTTTGGCGCCAAAGTGGTGTATCCGCCTACCATACAGCCGGTAATGGGCCAAGGCATTCCGGTATGGGTAAAAAATACTTTTGCACCAGATGATTATGGTACTGTAATAAAAGAAACACCCGATTATAAAGGCAATAGTATTACAGGTATTTCCAGTATCAGTAAGATGGCACTGTTAAGCCTGGAAGGTAGCGGCATGGTGGGTATTCCCGGTTTTAGTAAACGCTTATTCGAAGCCCTGAGTAATGAAAGAATCAATGTGATTCTAATCACTCAAAGTTCATCAGAACATTCCATTTGCGTAGCCATAGAAGAAGCAAATGCTGCCAAAGCCAAGTACGTAGTTGATAATGTTTTTGCATACGAAATTGCTTCCAAAAATCTTGAACCGTTGGTGGTAGAAAAAGGCCAGGCCATTGTAGCATTGGTAGGCGATAATATGAAAAGCCACACAGGCATCAGCGGCAAAATGTTTGGCGCTTTAGGTAGAAATGGTGTAAACGTTAGGGCTATTGCACAAGGTTCATCCGAAAGAAATATTTCTGCTGTCATCTCTGCCGGCGATGTAAAAAAAGCACTCAACGTATTACACGAAGAGTTTTTTGAAAACACTTACAAGCAACTCAATTTATTCATCATCGGCGTAGGAAATGTTGGTGGTAAACTATTACAACAACTGCATCAGCAGCAACAATATTTACAAAATAATTTATTGTTACAGGTTAGGGTTGTAGGTATGGGCAATAGTAAAAAAATGTTGTTTAATGATGAAGGAATCGACCTTACAAACTGGCAGGCTCTATTGCAGGAAGGGGAAACCATGCAACTTGACAATTTTATAGAAACAATCCGCACCAAAAACCTGCGTAACAGTGTGTTTGCCGATGTTACAGCCAATGCTGATATTGCAAAAAACTACCTGCAGCTATTAGAGAAAAGTATTGACGTAGTTGCTTGTAATAAAATAGCCTGTTCATCCCCTTACCCGTACTACAAACAACTAAAAGATTACGCCAGAAAATTCAATACACAGTTTCTGTTTGAAACCAATGTAGGTGCAGGATTGCCCGTAATAGGCAGCCTGAACGACCTGATAAAAAGTGGTGATAAAGTAAATAAAATAGAAGCCGTACTTAGCGGCACACTCAACTTTGTGTTTAATAATTACAACAGCGAAAAAAGTTTTGCAAGTGTAGTTAAAGATGCACAAGACGAAGGCTATACTGAGCCGGATCCACGCCTGGATTTAAGCGGCACCGATGTAATGCGTAAGATTATGATTTTGGCCAGAGAAGCCGGTGAACAACTGGAAATGACTGACATTGCCAATACCTCTTTTATGCCCGAAAGCTGTATGACTGGTGATGTAGCAAACTTTTATTCGGAAATGGAAAAGCATGAAGAACATTTTAAAAAGCTATATGCTGCTGCAGCTTATGCCGGTAAAAAATTGAAGTTTGTAGCAACGTTTTCACCTGTTGTCACCCCTTCAGGGGACAGGGGCAGTCACAAAGCATCAGTTGGTTTACAGCACATCGATCCGCAAAGCGACTTCTACCACCTTTACGGAAAAGATAACGTAGTACTTTTTTACACCAACCGTTACCCCGAACAACCATTGGTAGTAAAAGGTGCCGGTGCCGGTGCAGAAGTAACCGCATCGGGTGTATTTGCAGATATTATCAGAACGGTGAGGTAAGGATCTGTCGACCGTCCACCGTTGACCGTCGACAGCTAATCTAACAGAAAAGCAACTAAAAAAATGAAGGGTCGGTCGACGGTCGACGGTCGACGGTCAACAAAAACAATATTAAATGACTGCAACAAATTCAGTAACCGTTCGATGTCCCGGCACAATCGCCAACCTTGTTTGTGGCTTTGATGTGCTGGGCCTTTGCCTGCATGAACCATATGATGTAATGCATGTAAAGCTGCTGAACGAAAAAAAAGTAGTGATTGTTCCCTTCGCCCCTTTAGAGGAAGGGGGAAGTAAAGGATACGACTTACCCACCGAGCCTGAAAACAATACTGCCGGTGCCCCGCTACTGGAAATGCTGGCAGAAATAGAAGAAAATATCGGTTTCGAAATAACGATAGAGAAACACATAAAACCCGGCAGTGGTGTGGGTTCAAGCGCTGCAAGTGCAGCAGGTGCAGTTGTTGCAGCCAATCATTTACTTGGCAATCGGTTTAGCAGAGAAGACCTTGTACGGTTTGCCATGTTTGGTGAAAAAGTGGCAAGTGGCGTAAAACATGCCGATAATATTGCACCCTGTATTTATGGCGGCGTTACACACACCTATCTGACTATCACGCTCGGCCGCGAAATCGGAACGCACTACCTGCTCGATCCGGAACAAGAGGTCCGCATCGGTCGCGGCACGGAATGCACGATCCAACTGAACGACGGCCT
>JAYUTQ010000450.1:0-3091 GCA_043755055.1 Chitinophagaceae bacterium
GCGGTGGCGGCGGTATTGCCGACCTTATTAGTCAGTTTACCGGCGGTGCCAAACAACAACAAGCCCAACAGGGTGGTGGCGGATTTATGGATATTATTAAAGGGTTTATGGGCAAATAACCCAAACGGTAACCCAAAACAGCCCAGGAACGTTAAAAGAGGGTTAAGAGGTAAAAAAATGATGATGTTGATTAATCTTTTTTGAAAAAATTGCATCTATCTTTATGAGAGCAAGGAAAATAGAAAATAATTAGGTAGAAAACCTTGCTTCGATTATAAATTTTTTAACACCAATAGGGTAACAAAAACACAACATCACCGTTTTATTATTATAAATACAATAATTAAGAATTTTCTCATAAGCAGTTAGTTTTGGTTGCGGCCCCGGTTTCTACCGGGGCTAATTTTTTGTGTAAGTCTCAGATTCAAAATAGTGTCTTTCCCATGTAGAAAAAGAAAACCCCGAAAGCAATTGCACTTCCGGGGTTATTTGTATTGTATCTATCCTAATATAATTATCTGGCTTGCAGATAAAACATTTAGGTAACAGTTCTTAAAAGAACCGGTTAATTCTATTTCAATTTGCTTTCGTCGCTTACAGTCAATTTATGACGACCCTTTGCACGGCGGCTGGCCAAAACTTTGCGGCCATTAGCGGTTAGCATACGCCTGCGGAATCCGTGAACAGATTTGCGGCGACGGTTATGCGGTTGGAATGTACGTTTCATGATAATTTGTTTTACTAACCCTAAAAATATTGTTTCAAAACCAGTTGGCTACCATTTGTCGCCTTACGTTTTGGTGAAAGGACGGCAAAAGTAAGGGTAAACAGTTACAAAATACTACTGATGTATAAAAATAGTTTGCTGCTGTATTGGGTTTCGTGGCATTTACAGGTGTAGTTGCTCCGATTTTATTTTTTGCCCAAAAAAATTAGGTGCATGGTTATCAAAATCATTGGGATCGTCGGTGGTGTAAAATTTCATAAGACCGCTTTTACTCAGGCGGGTTTCCATTTCAGCATGGCGGCCAAGGTAATCTACCAAACTATTGGCTACAATTTCTCCCTGCGATAGTAAAATCGTACCAGCCGGTAGCAGCGATGCAATTTTATTTTTAAGCAAAGGATAATGTGTGCAAGCCAGTAAAACCGTATCGGTATCCGAACATTGTATCATCAGCTGATCGATATTTTTTTCAATAAAATAATCAGCCCCGGAGCTATTGTGTTCATTGTTTTCGATCAAGGGTACCCACATCGGGCAGGCTTGCTGATATACTTCCACCTCCGGATAAAATTTTGTGATTTCTATTGGGTAGGACTCGGATTGTACCGTTCCGTTGGTAGCAAATATGCCTACTTTTTTGGTTTGGGTATATTGGCCTATTACTTCGGCCGTAGGCCGGATAACACCCAAAACCCGTTTGGTTGGGTCCTCCATTTTGGGCAGGTCGTTTTGCTGAATGGTTCGTAGTGCTTTGGCCGAAGCAGTGTTGCAGGCAAGTATTACCAAGGGGCAGCCTTGGGTAAAAAACCATTGCACACATTGCCAGGTGTATTGGTACACAGTTTCAAAACTTCTGGTACCATAGGGGGCACGGGCATTATCGCCAAGGTATATATAATCGTATTGCGGCAGGCGGGCAGCTATCTCTTTAAAAACGGTAAGGCCGCCGTAGCCACTGTCGAATATGCCGATGGGGGATGCTATCATTGTGAATTTTGCCGGCCGCCAACCGATAACCGAAAAGCAACTTGCAAAACAAACTTACATAAATAATTGGCAAGGTTAAGATTGGTGACCGCTACCATATTCTATAAAAATTATTTTCTAACCCGAGGCTTTAGCCTCGGGAATAAATGGCAAGGTTATATTCGGTAAAAGCTAACCTGTTTTATGTAGAATATTTCCTAACCCAAGGCTTTAGCCTTGGGGCCTTGAGATGAAGCGGCAAAGAACTTTAAAGTTTAATCTAAACCATCGGCTTTGCAACTAATTGAAAAAGATTGAAAAATGTATTCGGTTACATTCACCTAAATCTATTATGCTTAACTGTATTCTGCCCTTTTTTACCCCAAATCGGAAACTGTAAACAAAAAAATTGTCGCCACCCTTTGAATTTTTGTAAAAACAGCTAATTTTAGGACAGAAACTACGAAACAGTAAATCAATACTATACACTATGAGAGGCGTAAACAGAGTTATGTTGATCGGCAACCTGGGCAAGGACCCGGATGTACAGTACCTGGAAGGTAACATTGGTGTAGCCAAATTTCCCTTAGCTACTACCGAAACTTTTAAAGACCGCACCGGTAAACTCAACAGCCAAACCGAATGGCACACCGTAGTGCTGTGGCGTGGCCTGGCCGAACTGGCACAAAAATATTTACACAAAGGCAGCCTGGTATACATAGAGGGCCGTCTTAAAACCCGTAGTTGGGAAGATAAAGACGGTGTAAAAAAATTCGCAACAGAAGTAGTAGGCGATAACCTGATTATGCTGGATAAACGTAGCGATGGTAGCCATCATCCGCTACCTGCCGATAGTTTGGAAGGCTTTAGTAGCAGCGATATTCCACCGATTATTGACCCTACCGAATCGTTGCCTTTTTAATATAAACTGGGTAAACAAGTTTATCAAACCTTGTTTACCCATTTATAGTATCGTTATATTAATTCGATTTTTTGTCAGCTTTTTTTGCTTGGTCTGCTACCGTTTTCATTTCTTCCACTTCGATTTGTTGCCAAGCCAATTTCATTGCTGTTTGATAATATTTTTCAAGCTGTCTTGCGAAAGCATTATATACTACATCATCTTTTTTAAGTTCATCTGCTATGGATGGAGTTATTGGCCATTTTAATGATCCATCGTAAGAGAAACTCAATTTTTCAAGCGTTATATTTTTTTTCCAAATTTTTTCTCCATACTGTGGAGCAGAGGCAGTAATAATTAAATCACCTCCTAAAATTACATCACCGCTCGTTTTAATGTACATAGGAAACAAAACACCCATCCCGACGTTTTTGGTTGAGTATTTTGTATTAATCTGTGAACTGTTTAAATCTATATTTATTTCTAATGCTAAATTA
>JAYUTQ010000451.1:0-3084 GCA_043755055.1 Chitinophagaceae bacterium
ATAAAACCATAGGTAAGCGAAACGCAAAATAATACTGATTGATATTTTACTTACAATCCCGTCCAAGTTGGTACGGGATTTTTTATAGTAAATAAACAAAGTGCATGTTTCTGTGGTAAAGCGACAGAAACACCTTGCTAAATAACCACGGGGGCAGACAGGAGAATATTCTAATTTCGCACCTCATAAATTTTAGGTAAACAACAAGAGAATATTAAGCTATGCCATTACAATCCATCAATCCGCATAATAACAAACTGATAAAAACCTATAAAGAAGACAGCCCCCGGCAGATAGAAAAAAAACTGCAGGGCATGGCGGATGGTTTTAAAAACTGGAGGCAAAGCAGTTTTGCCCAACGTGCAGCATTATTAAATGCTATAGCTGCAGAACTTTTAAAGCAAAAAGCAGAACTGGCAAAACTAATCGCAATGGAAATGGGCAAGCCATTAAGTAAAGGAACTATTGAGGTAGAAAAATGTGCCTGGGTTTGCCAATACTATGCAAAACATGGCAAGCAAATGCTGGCCGATAACATCATAGAAACAGGTTACTCCAAAAGTTTTGTAACCCATAATCCACTGGGAACGGTGCTTGCCATTATGCCCTGGAATTACCCCTTCTGGCAGGTTTTCCGCTGCCTGGCACCTAACCTTATGGCCGGCAATACCATGATTTTAAAACACGCTGCCAACGTAAGTGCCTGTTCTTTGGCTATTAAAAAAATATTTGATACCGTACAATCTCCGGCTGGTGTTTTTGATGTGCTAATGGTAGATTACCATGCCATAGATGCAGTGCTGGAACATAAGGCCATAGCCGCTGTAACCCTTACCGGCAGCACCCGTGCAGGCAAAGCTGTGGCAGCTAAAGCCGGTAGTTTATTAAAAAAATCGGTGATGGAACTGGGCGGTGCCGATGCATATATTGTGCTAAAAGATGCCGATGTAGAAATTGCTGCCAAAGAGTGTGCTTCAAGCCGCCTAAAGAATGGCGGACAAAGCTGCATCTCTGCCAAGCGGTTTATTGTAGATAAAAGCATCTTGGCAAAATTTACCGATGCCATGGTAGAAAATATGAAAAAAGTAACCGTTGGCAATCCATTGGTTGGCGGTTTTGAATTGGGGCCAATGGCCAGAATGGATTTAAGAAACAGCCTACATGAACAGGTTTTGCGTAGCCAAATGAAAGGAGCCAAAATATATTGGGGTGGTAGTGTAAGCGAAGTAAACGGCGCTTATTATCCATGTACTATTTTAACTGATGTAACACCGGGCATGCCAGCTTTTGATGAAGAAATGTTTGGCCCTGTAGCAGCCATCATCGAAGCAAAAGACGAAGCCCAAGCTATACAATTGGCCAACCAAAGCAGCTACGGACTAGGTGGTGCCGTATTTACCAAAAACATTAAAAAAGGAGAAAAAATAGCCGCCACTTTAATAGAAGCCGGAAATGTATTTGTAAACATACAAGTGAACAGCGACCCAAGGTTACCCTTTGGCGGTATAAAAGAGAGCGGTTACGGAAGGGAGTTGGGCGTATTAGGTATTAAAGAATTTGTAAATATAAAGAGTGTGGTGGTAAGGTAAAAAAGAGTTTGAATACTATAAATAGTATTTACTAACCCAAGGCTTTAGCCTTGGGAATACACAAGGGATAGAAAGTATATACCAAAGCCAACAGCATAAAATAATAATTTATACTAAGCCACAAAACGAAGGTTAGCTATGAAAAAGGCTTTAAAACAAAAGTAACAAGAGCCCTTTGATTGCCACAAAATCCCAAGGCTGAAGCCTTGAGTTAGTAACGAGCTTAATCGCTAAAATAAACTGCAACATGAAAGTCTATCATAAAGAAACCAACCTTCCTTTCAAATATCCTTTTACCATAAGCAAAGGAACCAAAACCCACCAACCCGCATTGGTGCTGGCTTTGGAGCATTTTGGGGTTCGGGGCTATGGCGAAGCTCCGGCGATTGCTTACTACAATATTCCGGTAGAAAAAATGGTGGAGGACATTACACGGAAAAAGCTTTTTATAGAACGGTTTGCTTTTACAGACCCTGAAAGATACTGGCATTACCTGCACCATCTGCTTCCGGCAAATCCGTTTTTGGTGTGTGCCCTAGATATTGCTGCCTGGGATATGTTTGGTAAGATGAAACGCAAACCCATCTGGCAAATTACGGGAGGCGATATTGCCAACAGCCCCATTTGCGATTATACCATTGGCATCGATAGTATTGAAAAAATGGTGGCAAAAATGCAGGAAAACCCATGGCCCGTTTATAAAATAAAAGTAGGCACCGATAACGATATTGAAATTATAGAAGCCTTACGAAAACATACAGATGCACCTTTTCGCTTAGACGCCAATGCAGCATGGACTGCGGATGAAGCATTAGAAAAAATAAAGGTATTTAAAGATTTGAATGTGGAATTTATTGAGCAGCCTTTGGCCAAAGACGATTGGGAGGGGATGAAGCAATTATACGCCGAATCGCCTTTGCCATTAATGGCCGATGAAAGCTGTGTGTTTGAGCAGGACGTGGAAAAATGTGCCGGTCATTTTCATAGTATCAATATTAAACTAACCAAGTGCAGTGGCATTACACCGGCACTACGAATGATTAGGGCCGCAAGGGCATTAGACATGAAAATAATGATTGGCTGCATGAATGAAAGTACCATCGGTTCGGCAGCTATTGCTAACTTGGCCCCATTGGTGGACTATATAGATGCGGATGGCCCATTGCTGCAAACAGAGGTAAACGGCGAAGGCTTAACCTATCAGCCGGATGGTAAGATTATCTTATCGGGCAGGGCAGGGCTTGGTATTACTACCAATCTTTTTGATGAACCAGTATTGTAATAACATTTGTGGTCGCTTCGTTTTATTATTGTAACTCCCATTCAAACCATTCAATGAAAAGAATACTAACTTCTATTGCTATAATGATGGCAACCCAATCATTTACACAGCCGGTTAACGACGAACCATGCGGGGCTGGTAACATCCCTATAGTTGTAGGTGCATGCACTCCATCGTCTATATACAGCTGGACGGGTGCCACTTCGAGTGTTA
>JAYUTQ010000452.1:0-6956 GCA_043755055.1 Chitinophagaceae bacterium
AACGCCCTGCTGGCAAAACAAAACAACGAAATAGATGAACAACGCCGCGAATTGCAAAAGCTAAATGGTATAAAAGACCGCCTTTTTAGTATTGTAAGCCACGACCTTAGAAATCCGATGGCTACCCTGCAATCCTATCTTTCGCTATCAGATAATAAAGACTTACCGGACGAAAAGCAAGCTGCTTTAAAACTACAAACAAGAGGCCTGCTACACCAAACTGCCGACCTGCTTGACAACCTGCTTAACTGGGCACATTCGCAAATGAAGGGCTCGGCTATAACCATAAAGCAGGTAGAAATTGACCCGCTGATAGAAGATTGCATTAGCCTGGTGCTACCGCAGGCAAATCAAAAAAGTATTGCCATCCACTTTGAAAACAATTCCGGCCAAATGGCACTTGGCGACGAACATGCATTGAATGTAGTATTTAGAAACCTGCTTACTAATGCTGTAAAATTTACCCCTAATAATGGCAGCATCCACATTGCCATACAGCAAAAAAGCGGCATGCTTACCGTAGCAATTAAAGATACAGGTATTGGCATGGATGCCGCTACCATAGCCACCTTACTACAAAATGAAGCCTCCGGAACAAGTGGTACCAACAACGAAAAAGGAACCGGCCTTGGCATACTTTTAGTGCAGGATTTACTGAAAAAAATAAATGGCAAACTGGAAGTAGAAAGCCATTTAAACGAGGGCACAACATTCTATGTACACCTGGATCAGTTGTAATTTTTTGGGTAAAAAACAACAATACCCACCCCATTCCGGTTAATACATTTAACCGACATTTGACCTCTTATAAATCATAATTCACAATTCAAAAATCATAAATCAAGAATGATTGCGTTCGAAAAATTTCAATTACAAAACGGTCTTCGGGTTATTGTCCACGAAGACCACAGCACACCCATGGCTGTGTTTAACGTAATGTACGATGTGGGAGCAAGAGATGAAAACCCCAATCAAACAGGCTTTGCCCATTTGTTTGAGCACCTGATGTTTGGCGGCAGCATTAACATACCCGATTACGACGAACCACTGCAAATGGCCGGTGGCGAAAACAATGCCTACACTACCAACGACCTTACCAACTATTATATACAGGTGCCTTCGGATAACCTGGAAACCGCCTTCTGGCTGGAAAGTGACCGGATGCTAAGCCTTGCCTTCGATGAGAATAGCCTGGAAGTGCAGCGCAAGGTGGTATGCGAAGAGTTTAAGGAACATTACATTAATAAACCCTACGGCGATGTATGGCACAAAATGAGGGAGCTGGCCTACACCACGCATCCTTACCGCTGGATGACGATTGGCAAGGAGTTAAGCCATGTAGAAAATGCACAATTGCAGGATGTAAAAAACTTCTTTTTTAAACATTATACACCAAGTAATGCCATACTGGTAGTGGCTGGAGATGTTACGTTAGAACAGGTGAAAACCCTTACCGAAAAATGGTTTGGCAGCATACCCGCGGGTACTAAATATGAAAGAAATTTACCACCGGAGCCTGTACAAACCGAAGCCCGTACTTTAACCGTTACAGCCGATGTGCCTGTAGACGCTTTATATAAGTGCTGGCATATGAGCAGCCGCTTAAGTGATGGTTACTATATAGCCGACCTTGTTACTGAAATACTTGGCAGTGGCGGATCTTCAAGGTTATTCCAAAGTTTGGTAAAGGAGCAAAAACTGTTTAGCGGCATCGATTGCAGCCAGAGCGGTAGCAGCGATAATGGCCTTGTTTCCATAAGTGGCAGGCTGGTAAAAGGTGTAACAATGGAAGCCGCAGAGGCTGCCGTAATGCAGGAAATACATAAATTTTTGGCCGAAGGCATAACCGATAAAGAACTGCAAAAAGTAAAGAACAAAACCGAAAGCATGATTGCTTTTGAAGATATGAGCGTTTTAAACCGGGCACAAAGTCTGGCAAACTACGAGTTACTTGGCGATGCTAATTTAATGAACACCGAGCTTACTAAATTTCAAAGCATCACCAAAGAACAATTGATGGCCGAAGCTGCAAGAATTTTTAGAAATGAAAACAGTAATACGTTGTATTATTTTTCTAAAAATTAGGTTGAAGCACAGCAATAGAATATCCATGAAGCTGCGGTCCCGCTAGCCCCGAAGTATTTCGGGGGCTTACACTCCAAGTCCTCACTACGCCCTGCCTTCGGCACGGCTTCGTTCCGGGCTTTCCGTTGCAGCCGGGGCTAGGTTTTCGCAGGTTGTGCATCTATCAGCAAGCCCTCAAAGCAATCTTCATCAAATTAAAAATTGAAAATTGTTCGTTGAACATTGAGTATTAAAAAATCTAAAAGAGAAAGCCATCAAAGGCTATTAACAGGAAACACATGCTAAACCGTACCATCGCTCCGCCCATAAAAAACGCTGTAGATTTTAACCTGAAACTGAAACCCTACGAAAAGTTTATCCTTGATAATGGGGTAGAGGTGTACACCATTAGCGGCGGTGAAGAAGCCGTAATGCAACTTGAAATGGTATTTGCCGCAGGCAATAGTTACGAAACTCAAAATATTGTAGCGGCCGCTACCAACCACCTGCTCAAAAACGGAACTACCACCAAAACAGCTTTCGAATTCAACGAGCATTTTGAATTTTACGGCAGCTTTTTAAACCGCACTTGTGGCAACGAAACAGCAGCCATTAGCCTGCATACACTTAGCAAAAACCTGAGCATATTATTACCCGAAATAGCTGAAATGCTTACCAATGCTACCTTTCCTGAAGATGAACTAAATATTTTTAAGCAAAATAGCAAACAGAAGCTATCGGTTAATTTACAGAAATGCGACTTCGTGGCTAACCGCCTTATAGATGCCAAACTCTACGGCGAAAACCATCCTTACGGAAAGTACACCCACATGGAAGATTTTGACGCCTTAACCCGTAACCAACTTGTTGCTTTTTACAATCAATTTTATGTAAATGGACGTTGCATCATTTTTGCCGCTGGCAAATTGCCGGCAGACTTTATACCGCAACTGAACCGGTATTTTGGCACGTTAAGTTTCACCGCATTTAAACCAGCTAAGGTTGTTCAGCAGGTTGCCCCAATAGAGCCGGTTTTGCATCGCCAATCAGAAATCATCAATGACGAAAAAGGTGTGCAAGGTGCCATTCGCTTAGCCCGGAATTTCCCTAACCGGCACCATCCTGATTTTCAAAAAATGGGCGTTTTAAATAATTTGTTTGGAGGATTTTTTGGAAGCCGCCTCATGGCCAATATTCGTGAAGACAAGGGCTATACGTATGGCATACATAGTTATTTTCAAAACCATATAGAGCAAACCTGCTGGATGGTAAGCACCGAGGCCGGACGTGATGTGTGTGCCGCCACCATCAAAGAAACCTACTACGAAATGGCGTTGCTTAGAGAAGAGTTGGTAGACGAAGAGGAACTGCTGCTGGTTAAAAATTTTATGATCGGTTCCATCCTCGGCGATCTTGACGGCCCTTTCCAAATCATCGGCCGCTGGAAAAACTATATCCTAAATGGTACAGATGACAGCTACTTTTATAGTGCTATCAATAATATAAAAACCGTAACTGCAGAAGAATTACAGGCCTTGGCAAACAGGTATTTATTGCCGGAGTATTTTTATGAGATGGTCGTAATTTAAAGTTTCTCTACGCCTGATAATCTATTAGAATTGAAACAGGGGATTTAATAACTTTAGTTTTCAAAACCCGCAATAATGAAACCTATCATTGCTTTCCTCAGCTCATTTATTATAAGTTCATTTTTTACTACGGTATTCGGCCAGCCTGCTAACGATAATGCCTGCGGCGCCATCACCCTAATTGTAGAAAACCTGGGTTGTGAACCAACTACCATTTATAGTTATACCGGTGCTACATGGAGTTCCGGGTCGGGTAATACGTTTTGTAACAGCTACCAGAATTTTGATGTTTGGTACAAATTTACCGTGCCAGCTAATGGCGAAGTGCAGGTAACATTTGCCCCTACTACCACCGATTTTAATATGTCAGCCGAGTTCTACAGCAGCACAAGTTGCACAGGGCTTACCATTCTTAATCAAAATACAAATGGCTTCCCGTGTATGTATGCCAGCAGCAACAGCGGCGGCGATGGCTTTTTTAAAAACCTGGTACCCGGCAGCACCATATATGTTCGGGTGTACAAACTGTACTTTCAGGATGCTGTTGGGAGTTTCAAAATGTGTATTAGCAATACCAATCAATTGGCCGATGAGCCTTGTACGGCTGGGTTTTTCCCAATAGAATCAGCCGATCCGCTGGGCCAGCCCTGCGTGGCTGCAAAGCCATTTGCGTGGACGGGTGCAACGCTTACGCCGGCAGTGCCCAATCCAAGTTGCGGTATCATTAATGCGGCTGATGTTAGAGATGTGTGGTTTAAAGTGAGGGTTCCTGCCAGCGGAAAAATCAGTTTAAACTTTAATACCATAGGAGGCTCTACCACTTTTATAGCCATGTACACTGCCCCATCCTGCAACGGGCCCTTTTCCGAAATTTATTGTGGCTTTTATGGCGGCCAGTTTACCACCCTGGTGCCCAACAGTGTAATTTATTGCAGGGTGTATGTTTATAGTGGGGGGCCTGTAAATTCCGGGTCGGCAAACATTTGTGTGGCTGCCTTCAATTCCGTTCCGGGCATTAATGATTCTCAAAAAGTAGGTATTGGTATAGATACGCCTTTTGCAAAGTTAGATGTGGTTGGTACTGGCATTATAAGGGGAAAACTTACAGTTGGCGCCGATATAGAAACCCGTGGCAACCTAATAGTGCAGGGTAATATTATTGGCAAATATGGCACAGCGGTTTTACAAGGCAATACTACCATACAAGGCGGCCCCTTAAAAATTGATTCGCTGGATTTGGGCAGCCGTTTGGGCAACAGGGTAGCCCTGTACGGTGGCCTTGGTAATTCGCCTAAATATGGTTTGGGCATACAGAGCAGTTTATTACAAATGTTTTCTGATATGCCCAATACCAACATCGCTTTTGGCCATGGCAACAGTTACAATTTTACCGAAAGAGCCCGCATAATAAACCAAGGCGAATATGGTATGAGGCTAAAAGGGAGGTTGCAACTAGAAACCGGAACGAATTCGGCAGGCATCTGGTTAAATAATGCTGCTAATACGGTATCGCCTGCTTTTATAGGTATGGTTGCAGATAACATGGTTGGCTTTTTTGGTTCTGGTGCAGGCTGGGGCCTTACCATGAATACGACAACAGGAAATGTGGGCATTGGTCTTAATACCGGTGGAGCAGCCCGGCCACTTTCCTTTCCTGCTACATTGGGCGAAAAAATATTATTATACCCCGGTATTGCAGGCGAAGTAGGCATTGGTGTTTATGGAAACGAACTAAGGTTGCATGCTGACAACCCCGAAGGCAAAGTTAGTTTCGGTACACAGACCAATGCAGGTGTATATAGCGAAAATGCCCTTGCTCAGCGTAATGGTGCGTATGCATTTTCGGTACTTGGCAGCTTATGGGTAAACGGTACCACCTA
Organism: Chitinophagaceae bacterium; assembly: GCA_043755055.1. Classification (GTDB taxonomy): domain Bacteria; phylum Bacteroidota; class Bacteroidia; order Chitinophagales; family Chitinophagaceae; genus JAZKFT01. The sequence continues at coordinate 5,534 of JAYUTQ010000452.1, forward strand.
TGCCAGTGATCAGCGGTTTAAGCAAAATATTTTACCGCTAAATAGTAGCCTCGATAAACTATTGCAACTACAGGGCGTAAGCTATAATATGAACACAGAAGCCTATAAACAAAACCATTTTAACAGTGGAAAAGACATCGGTCTTATTGCCCAGGATGTACAAAAGATTATACCAGAAGTAGTGGGTGAAAAAGACGGTTACCTCGGCATTGATTATGCCAAACTAGTACCGTTATTAATAGAAGCCATTAAAGAACAAAACAAAAAAATAGAAAAACAACAACAGGAAATAGAAACGTTGAAAAAGCAGGTTGGCATTAAATAAAGAGCGTAATTTAATGGTTATAGGATTTCAAATAATTTTTTAGATTTATGCTATATGTATGTAGCCTAAACAGTTAAACCACATTTGTCAACGGTTTGCCTTCCTCAAAATCGCTTACATTTTGTAATGTTACCAATGCAATTTGGGTCAATGCTTCCTCGGTTAAAAAGCCCTGATGGGCAGTGATTAAAACATTAGGAAAACTCATCAGCCGCATCATAATATCGTCTTCTATAATATTTTCACTCAGGTCGTGGAAAAAAAGTTTTTCTTCCTGCTCGTACACATCTATACCGAGGTAACCGAGCTTGCCGGTTTTTAATGCAGCAATAGCTGTTTTAGTATCTATCAAAGCTCCACGGCTTGTATTGATAAGCATAGCACCTTCTTTCATCATGGCTAAAGTATCGGTGTTAACTAAATGTTTGGTTTGCTCTGTTAACGGGCAGTGGAGCGATACAATGTCGCTTTGCTCCAACACGTCCATAAGCGGTAAGTATTCAATACCTGCAGCTTCTAAATCTTTATTGGCAATAATATCAAAAGCCAGAACCTTACAGCCGAGGCCCAGCATAATATGAGCAAAACATTGCCCAATTTTGCCCGTACCTATTATGCCAACTGTTTTACCAAACAGATCAAAGCCAGTAAGTCTGTCAAGCGAAAAATTACCTTCCCGTACACGGTTGTATGCCTTGTGTGTTTTACGGTTCAGCGTCATAATTAGTGCCAGTGCATGTTCTGCTACGGCATGTGGCGAATAGGCCGGTACACGTACAATGGTGATGTTATTTTCTTTAGCAGCAGCCAGATCCACGTTATTAAAACCTGCACAGCGCTGCGCTACTAGTTTAATTCCCATTGCGGCTAAAGCCTTAATCACAGCTGCGTTCAGCTTGTCGTTTACAAAAGCACAAATAGCCCCTGCACCTGTGGCAAGGTTTACGGTTTGCTCATTTAGCGGAGCATCAAAAAAAGTGATCTCATGTAGCTTGTTATGGCGTTCAAAATATTCTTTATCGTAAGGCTGTGTGGAAAAAAAAGCAATTTTCATCCGGTGAAATTACACCTCTATCCTTATTCATTGTATGATTTTCC
>JAYUTQ010000453.1:0-3078 GCA_043755055.1 Chitinophagaceae bacterium
TGATGAAATGAAACACAAAAACATCAACACTATTTACCGGCAATTGGCCAAATTGTTTCACCCCGATCTGGAGCAGGACGAAGAACGCCGTATAGAAAAAGGCGAACTGATGAAGCAATTAACGGCAGCATACGAGGCTAAAAATCTTCATGCATTATTAAGCCTTGAGCTGAAATGGATACATAAAGAAAATGACCATCTTGCATCGCTTACAGAAGAAAAATTGGGCATTTACCTACAAATATTAAAGGACCAGGCCGCAGAGCTGGAAATGACTAAGTACCAAATTTTTCAAAAGCCACAGTTTGCGGTTTTAATGGATGAGTTTGGATATCCGGTAATTGCTCAACCATTGCTTTTTATAAAAAAAGAACAGCAAAATCTGGAGGCTGAAGCCAACAGCATTAAAGCAGATTTAAAACGATACCAATCTGAAAATGGCCACAGGTACATTAAACAAATGATTAAAGCATGGAAGGAAAGAGCAGATGATGAAGATGACACTGACGCCTTGTTTGAAGACATTATGCGAAGTAACGGAAGAGGCAGGCAATAACTTCCATGTTGAAAATAACCGAACCGTAAAGCATTCAGTAGAAATACTTCATTTGTCATTTTCCTTTTGTTCCTGCACATTTGCAATGCATTTGGTTTCCCCGCTTCAGGCGGGGGATTAAAAGGGAATCCTGTTATAATCAGGAGCTATCCCCGTAGCTGTAAGGAGCCTCTAAAATCCACCTCACCCTTGCCTAACTCCAAAAAGTTGGTAAGAATAGGGAGGATGAAAGAGAAGTTTCAATCTTCGCCACTGTTTAAAAAACGGGAAGGCATTGAAATACACTCCAAGCCAGAAGACCTGCCAAGTACAATTAACAATCAACGAGCTTTCGGGTGAAAGGCCGGAGATGATGCCTCCCCTAACCCCAGCCTCACTCACCTCTCCAATGGAGAGGAGGAAGAAGGAGGGGGATAAAGGCAACATTATTTCTTTTTCTTTTTTCTTGGAGGCTCATTTTTCAAACAAAAAAATTTTTGAAAGATGAGCAGGAAACATTTTCTGACAACTGCATTGGTAGCCGCAGCAATTAACGCCACCGCACAAACAGACACGCTGCAGGGCAAGACAGCAGACCCTGTAATTATTACCGCCAACAAGGTGGAGCAAAAGCAAAGTGCCACGGGTAAAGTGGTAACCGTAATTAGTAAAGAACAGATTGAAAAAAGCACCGGAAAATCTGTAGCACAGGTACTGAATGAGCAGGCCGGCATTACCATTGCCGGGGCTTACAATGCAGCAGGCAGTGTGCAAACCGTGTTTATGCGTGGTGCATCTGCAGGCCGTACTCTGATACTGATGGATGGCATTCCGGTAAACGATCCATCGCAGATTAGTAATGATTACGACCTCAATTTAATTTCCATCAACGATGTGGAAAGAATAGAAGTATGCCGCGGTGCACAGAGCACTTTGTATGGCAGCGATGCAGTGGCAGGTGTTATTAATATCATTACCATCAAGAAAGACATTACAAAAGCCTTTAATGTAAAAGCAACGGGTGTTGCAGGTAATTTGGGTACCTACAAAGCCAACATACAGTTGTTTGGGAAGGCTGATAAACTAACTTATACCGCCCGTTATGCCAAGCTGAAAACCAATGGCTTTTCGAGTGCATATGACAGCACCGGCGCCAAAAACTTCGACAACGATGGCTACGATGGCGATGCATTGAATGCTACTTTGCAATATGCAGCTACAAAACAACTCAGCTTTAAAACCTTTATACAGCACAGCACCTATAAAGCCGATATAGACGCTGGCATTTTTACAGATGATAAGGATTACACCATCCACAATAAAAACCTGTCGGCCGGTTTTGGATTCCAGTTTAAAAACGATGCAGTAACCGTTACAGGCAATTACCAGTACAACCAACTCCGTAGAAATTACCTGAACGATAGCGGCTTTATTGCAGGCTTTAGCAAGTACGAAAGAAACAAATACAATGGCCGCACACAGTTTGCCGAACTCTACGCAAGCATTAAATTAGGTGGTGGATTTACGTTGTTACAAGGAGCTGATTACCGCTTTGCAGTAATGAACAACGACTTTTTATCCATCAGTTCTTTTGGGCCGTATAGTACCAGTTTTAAAGACACATCTATGAGCCAGGGTTCTATGTATGCATCGCTGTTGTATGCCGGGGCCAATAAGAAACTAAATGCTGAAATTGGTGGCAGGTTGAATGTACATTCACGGTACGGCAGCAACAGCACATTTACTTTTAATCCGTCATATAATATTAATGAACACTATCGGGTGTTTGGTAGTGTGGCAAGTGGCTTTAAGGCCCCATCGCTGTACCAGTTGTATGCAGGCGGCGGCACCGGCAACCCCAACCTTAAAGCAGAAAAAAGTGTGAACTACGAAATTGGATTTGCTGAACAGCACAAAAAAGTAAGCAGCCGCCTGGTGTATTTTTACCGCACCATAAAAGATGGTATTGATTACAATTATGTATCATTTAAGTATTTTAATTTTGTAAAACAAATAGTAAGAGGGCTTGAATACGAACTGAATGTACAAGCTACAAAAAAGCTAAATATTAATGCCAACTATACTTTTATTGCATCTGAGGAAACTACACAGAGCCGTGTAAATTTTAAAGATACTGCTTACAATTATCTACTTCGCAGGCCAAAGCACAATATCAACATAAACATGGGCTATCAGATTAACGATGCCCTGTATGCCAGCATTAGTGGTAAATATGTAAGTAAAAGAAAAGATGTAGGCGGTTACAAAAAGCAGGATGTAGAATTAGATGGCTACTTATTATTGAATGCGTATGCGGAGTACAAACTAAAAAAACATTTTAAGTTTTTTGCTGATGTACAAAACATTACAGGCAAACAATTTTTCGATATTAGAGGCTACAATGCCATACCATTTATGTTTAATGCTGGTGTAACTTTTAATTGGTAAAGGCCTCCCCAAACCCCTCCGGAGGAGGGGCATTAGTTTAAAAATAATTTAGTGATGGATGTCAATATCATGGTTTTATAAGCCCCTCCTCCGGA
>JAYUTQ010000454.1:0-6937 GCA_043755055.1 Chitinophagaceae bacterium
TCATTCACATATTATGCGAACCTGCCCTAACCCAAGGGCAGGTTTTTCTATTTTACCAATACCAGTTATTTACCCTTTTAATGCCCTGTTCATAAAATCTAATACAGGCTTTAATAACCCCAATAACATTTACTACAAGTATTTCTACCTGAAATTTCGGGTACTTACCGCAATAATTTTTCAGTAATACTACTATGGGCTACGGCGCTGCATGTATGCATTTTTGTGATGTGTTACCGGGGTGTGGTAGCCTCACCTAAATCCAGCTTTTAAATAGGGTTAAAGAGAAAACTTGCAAGGCATCCGGGCAGCACACAACGAATTAAATTTTTACTGAAAAAGGGCCAAGCCGAAAACCCTGAAAAGAGTAGGCGAAAAACACTTAAAATTTTTAAACAATGAAAAAGTTATTTCTAAACATGGGCCTTTTGTTACTAAGTGCCTCCTCCGCATTTAGCCAAAGCGACGAAGAAAAAAGACTGAACATTATACCGATGGAGCAGTTAAAAATGGCAGCGGCACCAAGTGGTAATGTGGATTGTAAATGCCAAAAAAACATACTGGCCGATGGTGGCTTTGAAAACGTAACCACTCTTGGTGGCATCGGAAATATTTCACCCACATCCTCCCCATGGAAGCCGGATACAAATACCCCGCAGTGGAGTGCTATAAATGGTGCATGTAATAAAGGCATCGTATCTATGTGGGGCAATCAAACTGTAGGAGAATCTATTGTACAAAATGGACTATCTATTGTTGCAGGCAAAAAGTACAGGGTAAAATTTACAGCCATGTTTGCTAACCCTACCAGCCTTTCCACATTTGTAAAACTTAAAATATTTGGGTATAACGGAACGGGCCCAACTGGTACTTATAATTCATCATCGAATGTAATTGGCATCTCTCCCAACATTACAAGCACAAGCTGGGCCACCTATACCTTTCCCGACTGGACTGCACCAACAAATTTAAACAGCATACAGCTACACCCCGAAAACGGCTACACACAAAACGACGGAGCCTATGTATCCTGGATACGGTTAGATAATATTTGCATAGAAGAAGTGAGCTGCCCTTGCGATAGCCTTCCCAAACAATTACAGATTACCGGTCCACAATTTCTATGCTATAAAAAAGATTGCAATACTGTACTTACCTACACTGTGCCTAATTACGGAAGCAAAGAATGCTACACCTACAACTGGACAGTAAGTGGCGGTACATCGCCGGTAATTTCCGGACAGGGAACAAACCAAATACAAATCAATTGCAAAGACCTAAAACCAGGTAGTTACAAAATAACAGTAACCATTAAATGTGGCGACAAAGTGGTTACTCAAACTATTCCGCTTATTGTTTGCGAAACGCCGAACCCTGCATTTACATTAACTACTACAGGTGCAGGTGCTACCGTTACACCTACACCTCCGGGAGCTACCAATCACTACTGGTATATAGTTACCGATACCGATAATAACTGCGGCTATACCGCCGGCGAAATTTTTAATTATGCTGGCAGCACAGGCTTAACAGGTGCCAATTTTAGCAGCCTGGTTAATAACCAACAGTATGCTATTTACCATTACGCTTATAATAATTGCGGCCAAAATTCAGGCTGCTGGAGCTTGCAGGTAATGTGTTTTAAATGGTTGCCGCCAGTTGGGTTTAAAATGGCTCCGGGTGCCTCTGTAGATTTGAAACCTTTAAGCCAGCGGTTAAGCGAATCGGTAAGTGACATACCAGCAGAATTTAAGAAAAACCTGCCCAAAGAGATGTATGATGCGAATGTAAATCCTACTGACAAAAAAGCCAGATGGCTAGCTGATCAACTTATTAAGGAAAGCAATCAATAAACAAAAAACATAGGCGGGGTACCCTTTGCCCCGCCTATACTAAAAACCCAACATCATGTATACACCTTCTTTAAAAATCTGGCTGGTATTTGGCATTGCTTTCATGTTGCTGCTTCTTGCTACTGAAACCAAAGCACAATACATTATTCACATAAAAGGCGATAATAAAATTGAGGCATTAATGGTTAAAGAAATGCCTGAACAATACAGCTTTACGTATCTATCAGCTTCGCTGAAAAAAGAAAAAAGCAGCATCCTTAAATCGCTGGTGGATAGTGTGGTAAAAGTGCAGGCAAAACCAGAAACCTTAACAGCTGCAATAGATTCGGCAGGTAATACCATACCGCCTTTAACCAAAAAACAACAACGTAAAAAAGATAAAGAACTTGCCGAAGCCAATAACCTGGCCATGGCTGCCACTACCGAAAAAGCATGGACCAAAACAGTGGCCTTTGGCCTTAACCTCGGCAATGTGTTGGAGTACAATAACCCATCCGGCACCAACGATAAAAGCTTTTCGCTGAACAGCAGCCTTGACCTTGGGGCCAATTACAAACGCACCGGTAAACGAATAGAAAGTAGCAATGAACTGCACTTTACTGTAGGCATACAAAAAAAGGGCTTAACCAGTTCGGCACCCATACAAAACGTAACCGATAACCTAAACACACTTCACGACTTTAGTGTAGGTATGGGCAAAAAAAACAAAATCAACTTTAACCTTATTACAAAATTTACCACCTCTGTTTTTACCAAATACGATGGCAACTATTTTAAAGACATTACCACACTTGGTAAAATTCAGCAGTTTCTTAGCCCCTACGAATTAACCCTTGCACCCGGCATTAAAATACAGCCCGACAAATATTTACGACTATCGCTTTCGCCATACTCTATTAGACTATATGGTGTAAAAGATGCAAGCATAGCAGCTAAAGGCACTTTTATACAAGATATGGATGCACTTGGAAATTACAAGAAGTTTCTCTACAAAAGATTGGGTGCTGCCATTAATATCTGGTACGACAGAACGGTAGGCGATTGGCTGCAAATACAATACAGGGTAGATGTAAGTAGCGACTACTTTGAAAAGATTGGTAAGAACGGATTGCTGAATGGCCAGTTCTATACGCGGTTCAAATTATTAAAAAATGTATACCTCGATCATCGGGCCACGCTTACCGGCGACTTTTCTATGCCGGTGTTTAAACCGTTTTATAGCCAAACGATTATGCTGTGTTTTGCAAAAAGCTTTTAAAAAGATATGTACCAAATTCTAATTCACAATTAAAACCTAGCAGCCATGAACACTCAAAACCAAATCCCGAAAATTCAAACTACTCTTTATATTTTTCTTTCGCTTTTATCAGCCATTTGTGGGGTTGTTATTTTGATAATAGTTTCTGGCTTTATTGTAATTCCGGTAATATTTATAATACTTGCAATATCATTCCTTATTTTATCACCAGAAAAAAAGACAAATCATAAAACCGGCACAATTGAACAAAGCACTTCAATGAAAAAAAACATCCTGCTTATTACTGCTCTATTAATTTTTAGCTTTGTGCAATCACAAAGTGTAGGCATAGGAACCACCACACCTAATGCCGCTGCACAGTTAGATGTAAGTTCCACATCAAGGGGGTTTCTACCTCCCCGAATGACGCTTGCACAACGAAATGCTATCCCTAACCCTGTTGCAGGGCTTACAGTATGGTGTACTACCTGCGAAGAACTATCTGTATATAATGGTACCAAGTGGACAAATGCAATCGGTGGCCCATCAAGTGCCAATGTTGGGGTTGTAATTTGCAATCAAATATGGCAGACCCGAAATTTAGATGTAGCAACATTTAATAATGGGGACCCTATACCACTAATTACCAATTTAACAGACTGGATAAATACACAAGGCCCTGCCTATTGCTATTATAATTTTGATGCTGCCAATGGCCCGGTTTATGGCAAGTTATATAATTTTTTTGCACTATTAGACGGTCGAGGCTTAGCTCCGGCCGGATATAGAATTCCCAGCCAAAATGATTTTGACCAATTAATAGCTTGTACTGGCGGTAACTTAAATACAAATGCAGTAAGGGAAGCAGGCACTGCACATTGGGTTAGCCCTAACACAGGCGCTACAAATAGTTCGGGGTTTACTGCACTCCCGGCTGGTCATTTCGAAAACAGGCCTGCAACTATTGCTTATTTCAATGGTTTAGGCTCAAAGGCTACCTTCTGGACTCGTGAAGGCATACTAGACACAAATGGGAATTTATATCGTGGCTGGTATTATGAAATAAAGTATTCACCAGCTATTGGGTTTCTTTGGTCTCTTACAGATGAAAATTTAAGGGCGGGCTTGTCTGTTAGATGTATAAAAAATTGATGATAAAATAAATTATGCTTAATTCTCCCAAATCTTCCCCACACTCACTTCTAACCTGTCCAAAAATTTGGGCAGGTTTTTTTTATTGATTCCAATTACCTACCCTTCCAAAGCCCTGTTTATAAAATCTAACAACGGCTTGAGTGCTTCGAATGAACCAACTACTTTTTTCACTGCATCCTTGCTCAGCAGGTCTTCGTCGGCCAATGGTTTCATGCCTACAAAACCTTTTAATTTCAGGTATTCAATGGCGGGGTTTGTTTCGTCGTAGCCCTTGGGTGGGCGGGTTAAAGTGTATTCGGCTGTTTTATTTAGATCGCCATACACGGCTTTAAATTTTTTGGAGGTGATGATGCTGTAAAACTCCTTCCAGCAGTAGTCTATTTCCTGCCGTACCTTTTTTAATTCGGGTGCCATGGGCATCCATAAACCGCCGCCTACAAAGGCATTGCCGGGTTCGCCATGGAAATAATAGCCGGCATCGCTGCCTTTTTTACCACCCTTACTAATGCCCATACCAAAGTTGGTTTTGTATGGGCTTTTATCCTTACTAAACCGCACATCTCGGTTAATACGAAAGAGACAATCTTTAGGTTGCAGGTGGGCAATGCTGCTATCTGTTTTACTTAATTGTTCCAGCACTTTACCGGTAAAAATTTCAAAATCTGCCTTGGCAGCTTCATATACTTTCCGGTTTTTTTCGAACCAGTCGCGGTGGTTATTTTGTTTTAAATCTTTAAGGAAATTAAGGGTGGATGATTGTAACATATTATTTTCGATTGCTTTCGTGTTGAAAGAGTAAAGATAAAGAAGGAAAGATTTTAACCTTGTTTTGATAACATTAAACGCCTGTAAAAGTTGCTCTAATTAGACAGGTTGTTTTGCGATAATAAGTTTACAGTATGGGTATACGCAATTGGTCATCTCTTTGATATAAAAATGGGGAACCTCAATCTGTAAGTTCCCCATTTTATTTTGCTACCAGCATGACTAATTCTTAATTGCCAACCCCCATTATTTCTACATTAAATCCAGGGCTCACATTCACCGATGCGTTGGGTTTTATTTTTAAACTGCGGCAACTTACATTGGTATTGATTGCCGGGTAATTTGTAAGGCCGCTATTGATTACCACATCTGTATTGCCATCGGGCAGGCTGCCACAACTCCAGTTGGCTACATTTTCCCAGGCAGTATCAGCGGCGCCGGTCCATGTAGCTGCAAATTTTATTTTATATGCAGGGCCGTAAGTAACTACAGCTCCTTTTGTAATTACACACCTGTAAGTATATCCATAAAAAGATGATGGCGTGGCTGTAAGCCTTAATGTGTCTGCATTGGTGCCAGTATAATTAGCATTGTCAATGATATTTACAAAGCCGCTGCCATCATCTACCTGCCATTGGTAGGTGTTTCCGGCAGACTTATTTTGGCTGGTAAAAAATGTATTGGAGCCATTGCAAAGGTTTAATGGCAACAGTACAGGTGTAGTGGCTGTGCTTTCATTATTGTTCTTATCCAGTGCCGTAACTACGAGGTAACCAAATCGGGCAAGGCTTGCAGGTATTGTAAACTTGTTGCCAGATACAATTGCTAGTATCTTTTTTCCATCCTGCCGATTGGTAACTGCTTCGGCAGAAGATGCATAGCGATACACAACATATTTTACCGGCAAATCACCATCGGCTGCTGCCGCAGGTATTTCCCATTTTAAACTATCACCATCTAAAGTGGCGTTAACAGGTGCATTGGGGCATATAGCATCCTTCCAACTCATAGCAGGGGCAAAAGATTTATACCGGTACTGATTGTTTTGCAAAGCTGTTCTGATGCCTTTGCTATTGGCCATAATCTGCTGGGTACTAAATAATATTTGACCTAATGTTTGGATGTGCGTACTGCCACGGTTTACATTAATTTGATTTTGTATTTCGCTGGCCTCCCAGTTATTGGCATCGTTCATTTTGTACAAAGCAAGACCAGGATAAATGTGTCGGCCATAGGTGGTTGCCTGATCGTTCCACCATTTACTCAGTGCCACATAATCCTGTGCGCCGGTTATTTTCCAGTACAGTTGTGGGGCTACATAATCTACCTTACCGGCCTGCAGCCATGCAATAGGGTCGCAGTAAATCTGGCTGAAAGATGATGTGCCGGAAATACCAGCCGGTGTACCGCTTTTCCAGATACCAAAAGGGCTTACGCCAAATACCACATTACGATTATTAAGGGCATTAATACTTTGCAATGTGTCGTACACCATGCCAATAAGCAGATTGATATTATTACGCCGCCAATCTTCTATAGTAGCGATGGCTGTTGGGTTGTAGGCAGCATAAGTGGCATTGTCCTGGCCGGCCATGCCTGCATATGGATAAAAATAATCATCAAAGTGAATGCCATCTACATTGTAACGGCTGGCCACATCGGCTATCACATTTTTAAGATAATTTCTTACCTCGGGCAGTCCGGGGTTAAGCAGGGTGATGGTGCCCGAAACAAAAGTCCAGTCGGGACGCAAATTGGCCACATGGTTGGCAGCAAGTACAGGCGTACTTTGCTTGGCACGGTACGGATTAATCCATGCATGTAATTCCATACCACGGGCATGTGCCTGCTCTACTGCAAATTGTAGCGGATCCCACAATGGGTTAGGTGCAGTACCCTGTGCGTTGGTAAGCCAGTAACTCCACGG
>JAYUTQ010000455.1:0-3061 GCA_043755055.1 Chitinophagaceae bacterium
TTGCAACCAAAACCTGTGGCAGCTATAAAATTTGTGGCTCCGCTATTAATACTAAAATCACTACCATTTGCCGAAAGGCTATTGCACCGCAGTCGCTTATTCAGTTTAATATTGATATTGATTCCATTGCAGGCAGCGGTAGCTTTTGTAACACGTGGAATCACCGTATCGGTAATGCTTGCTGTGCCGCCACCAAATGATAGGTTGTATCCACTTTGGCCATTGCTAAAATGGCTTACAAGCAGCAGGTATTGATTGCCTGCTAAAATGGTAGGCATCCGTGTAAACACAGGCGTATTGCCCTCGCAGGCAAAGTTTACGGTACCGGCAGGCGATGCTCCTGTATTACCAAAAGTACCCGACCAGCTACAGGTAACAAACAATGCCGAGTTTGTGTATACTTCGTCGAGGCTATTTGCCGTAGTTACATTGTAGAGCTGCCAGTCGTAGTCTTCGTTAGCAGCTAATGGACTTATGATAAAGCCCAATGTACCAGAAGTGTAACATGTAAATTTATACCAAAATGGATTTTTATCTGTAAGGCCGGCACCTGGTCCGCAAGGGCTTACAAGGCTTCGGTTGCCGCAAAGTGGAACACTATTTTGTGTAAATGTGTTAGTGCCACAAACAGGAAATGCAGTTGCAGGATTTTGGCCAGGGTTGGTACATGTTTGGCCTGAAGCTACAATTACAAAAAAGCAACAAAGAAATATGCAAGCGATACGGAGCATCACTAGTCAGTATTGGTTGTATGCAAATTCGTTTAAGTTTTTGAAACTTATGCATTGAAATTATCCGAAGGTAGATAATGGAAGAAAAGCAAATAAGACTACAGTTTATGCTGGCTTGGCATGCCGGAAAAAAATAAGCACAGCCATTATAAAAATGGCCATGCTCTTATTACACCAAAAAACAGCTCTTAATCCAGGTATCTGCGAAGCGTCCAGGCTATAGTTTCATGCTGTTGCATAAGGCCTGTTAAAAGATCTGCAGTACCTGCGTCTTTATATTTTTCGTCACAATCATCAATGTTTTTTCTGGTAACAGTGATGATGCTTTCGTGGTCTTTTAAAAGTTCCCGGATCATTTCTTTTTGTACAGGATTTTTACCTGGCGTTTCTTTTATTGTAGCCTGTTCTAAAAATTCCTGCATGGTTCCTATGGCTTTAAAACCTAATTTACCAATGCGTTCCGCTACTTCGTCGATAGCCTCTTCCAGCTGTGTATATTGGCTTTCGAACAACTTATGGATTTCCATAAAACTATCACCGCTCACATTCCAATGGAATTTTCTGGTTTTGGTATACAATACCATAAGGTTAGAAAGTGATGTAGCAAGTATGGCCGAAACTGAAGTTAAGTTCCTATCTGTGATGCCAATATTAAATTTCATTTTAAATTACTTTGAGTCAAAACTTATTTTCCACTTTCTCCTGATCGCTGCTGGAAAAAATATTGCCAATAGCATGCATCAGATTCGACATGGGACCTTCCATTTTATTGGTTCTATCATCTAGTGTGGAATCATCCATTAATTCTCCTAACTGTATTTCTGCAGGTAAATAGGGTAATACCAAACTTCGCTGATCTGCGAGGAGATTTTTTACAGCCTCTATATTATTATCGGATGTCGGTAATTGCTCTCTGATAGCCCTTAAAGTAGCAGAAAATATAGCATAAATATTATTTAGACAGCTTTGAAATGGCTGATTAGCATAAGAGCAAATACTTTTTATAAATGCATCCTTTTTTTTATCAAAAATGGTAGTCAACCAATCCGAACTAGCTTCCATTTGTAAAATGGTATCAGCACCATTTTCTGTGGTAGAAAATTTATAAAAAGCTAAAATCGCTGCTGGTATTGCTGCCTGGCTAAAGCGTTCTTCGTTTGGCGTATTGCTATCTACCACTACTTCCTGAGTGTTGGGGTCTACTTTTTGCAATGGTTGGTACAAAAGACTCTGCTGTACTTTTTCTAATATATTAACTGACACGGTCGTGAATTTTAGTGAGAATAATATCGGCACCTGGTATAGGTGTGATTAAACAACTTTTTTTTGATTGTCTAACGTGGATTTGTTCCAAACATCGTGATACAACGATTTATTAATACATCGTGTAATAAAATCTCGGTTTGCACAATCATGACTTTCCAATGCTTTAAAATTTGTACGATCATCCATTTGTTTTAATTCTCTTTTTGCTTTTTCGTACATCGATTCGGGTAAAGGAAACTGTAGTTTCGTTTTATTTTTTTTTGCTGGCTTCATGGGTACAAAATTGTTTAACTAACTCCGGAAGGGAGAGTTGTGTTTTTGGAGTTAATGCACGTTTAAGTAAAATTTTAAGTGCATTAGTGTGAGTATGTACGAGAATGCCAATACATAAAGTTTTATTCTGTTTTAATAAAGAATTATCAATTTTTAAAGCAAGAAATGATTGTAACAGTATTTCATCGGCTACTGCTATTTCATCAGTTAGCTGCAGAATAAACCCATACATCACAGCAGCATATTTATTATACAAGTTGGTCCACCCAATCGCTTTTTTTAAAACTATTTGTGAGATTATTTCAGCATCAGATATCATGTGTGAATGTGGAATTGTTTTTCCGTTATTGTGGTAAAATATGCGCCTTTGCTATTTTCAATAAACAGATGCTAATTATACTATTGTTGTTTAAACTTCGGATGCTGTTTCCGATTTTCTTTTCCTGTTTCTAAAAAATATTTTTAGCAGGCCAATGCCAAGATTCTTAATGGGTGTGGGATGGTTGGAAACCATGTTAGTGATACCATATTGAGCAACAGAACCAAGTAATCTTTTTACAGGATTTTTTGAGTTGCCGGTAAGTATTCTTTTAGATAAGTAGCCTGTGGCAAGGCCAATACCATTATCTATAATATTATCTTTTATATCCGGTGATGAACTAATCTGATGCCATGCACTCTTTACAAGGTTTGCAGGTTTTAATCCTTCAAGAGTTTCTTTAATGTTTTCTTTAAGTTCAGTTTCCTGATCTTTAACTTTAACCTCGAGTTCTGCTATGTATTGGTTTAAA
>JAYUTQ010000456.1:0-3056 GCA_043755055.1 Chitinophagaceae bacterium
GGGTAACATCGTCTTTTGCAAAAACAATTACGCCACTAGTATCCCTATCCAGCCGGTGTACGATGAATATTTTACCAAAATGTTTTTCAAGAATGCCACGTAAGGAAAGTAATTCTTCATCGTGCCTGTCGGGCAGGGTAAGCATGCCGCTTGGCTTGTTAATGGCAATCAGTTGGTCGTCTTCGTAAAGTATATCAAATGGTAAAGTGGGCATGCGGCGAAAATAACGTAGAAAGGTTCAAAATTCAAGGATCAAGGTACAAGCATCAAGGTTCAGGTTCAGGATTCAGGATTCATGACTTTTATTTCTCCCTTCGGCCAAGGATAGTGCTTTGGTGCAAATCCAAATTTTGCTTGTTCCAATTCAGCATTGGCGCTTTTCTAACTAAATACATATGGCTGAACATTGCAGAATTGGCTCTTGATCCTTGATCCTTGCACCTTGGCCCTTGTACCTTGATCCTTGTACCCTAAACATTTAGTCCACGGCCTTATAATGCAGTTTCCAACCTTTACCGTGGTTGGTTTCATTGCTGATGAACCAAACCAAAACCATATTACCCCAACTTGTAATTACCGGCGGAATCTTTTGACCGCTAAAAATGGCTGCTATTGGGGCATTGGTTTGCAGACCATTAAAAATATAGACCTGATCTTTTCTTGCCTCCAAATCCATATCGGTAAAATTGATCCGTATTTTTTTTCCTTCCGGCACTTTTATAAGCCATTTGCAATCGCACCGGCCTGTGTAATTTGCTTCCCCGCTCCCATCTGCTATATCGCCTTCAATGCCTTCTACATTGGTGGTGCCGCTGCAATAAAGTGTACTACTATCTGTCGTTTGTACTTCGTAATACCACAATGCTTTTCCGATACCACTTTTCTTATCCATACCAGAATGTTGCACCCATAGCTTATCTGCCTTTAATGTAAGCGGATAAGGAATTTGTGCCGGAGTAAGAAGGGTGTCGCTTAATACATCATTGTAAAGCCACTTTACCGCAATGTTTTTTTTCGGAGCCGTGCCCGGTTGCATAACGAGCTTTATGCTTTTGTATTTTCCAAAAGGCGTTATGGTGTACGTTTCGCCGGCAGGTAAAGCATTTAAATCCATATAAGCTTTAGGCTGTGTAAATGTGGTAAAAACCTTATCTGTTGTGAGGTAATTTATAATGCCGGGAACATTTATAATACCTGCCCCTAATTTACCGCTGTATTGTGAGTTTAAACTATCGATGGCCATGGCAGAATTTTTTATGGCCCTATCTACCCCGGCAGCCTCAAGTTGTGGAAAGGCGCTGCTGATGGCAGCAATAATACCGGCAGCAAACGGAGCTGCGGCAGAAGTAGCCGAAATATAAGCCGGCGGCAGATTGGCAGCCGTAGCGTAAACCATCAGCGAATCGCCGGGAGCCGAAATATCAATACCCTGACCGAAGTTGGAAGCAGGGTGCTTGTGCAAAGCATTACTTACTGCCGCCACATTTATGACCCATGGAAAGGAAGCAGGATACTGCGGCTGCTCATATAGAAGATTACCCGCAGATGCTACCATTATTACGCCCTGCGTTTTTGCTTTTTCCAGCAAGGCTTGTTCATTTTCCTTCAATTCAAAAAAAGACCAACTGCAAACAATCATATCCACCTTCATGGCCATTGCATACTGTATGGCCTTGTAGCCGTCGGTTATATAATTATTCTGGCTATTATCTGCATTCGCTTTTAGCGGTAAAATTTTTATGGTAGCTGAAGGATTTTCTAAAATCGCTAAAATGGCTTGTACAAAAATATCGGCCACCCTGGTGCCATGAAAAATGGTTTTCGATTTTGCCGCTGGTGGGCGTACGTCGTTATCGTTATTGGCAAAATCCCAGCCTGTGTAATCATCGGTTTTGCCATTACCATCATCATCAAAACCATTACCCGGTATCTCCGCTTTATTAGCGTCTATAAAAACCGAAAGGCTGCTATTGTCTATGTCAAAAGCATCATCAATAATGGCAACCCTGATTGTTTTTTTTCCTGCAATTTTTTTAAAACTACTGTCGAGGCCTACTAATTTAAATGCAGCAGTGCTGGTACTAAGCTTTGCATTTTGGCAAAAACAAAAGATAGGGAAACCAAATACGATACATAGAAAGGCTCTAAAAATCCTATCCTTTCCTGGCCCGCTAAAGAAAATCATTGGGTAATTGTTTGTGTTTCAGAACCACTTACCTGCCCCTGATTATAGTTACTAAGCCCCGGGCCCTGACCCGTATGTAATGCAGCCCTGCCTCTTAAATCGGGCAGTGCAAAAGTAGTTTGGCCGTTACCGCCATACATGGTACCAAGTAACGAAAACAGTGCGGTGTTTTGAGCAATGGGTAAAAGCTGCCCGTTACAAGCGGCCCAGCCCCTTGGCGGAAAATTAAAAGCATAAATATCCAATTCACCTATAAAAGGTTAGTAGCTGTTTCGTTGCGGAAAAATGCCTTGTAATGCTATGCAATAATTTAGAACAAGATATGGCTGCATTTTATCAAATGTAAAAGTAAAACGGGGAGGAGCAGGTTGCCTGTTTACCCAATTGGCGCCATCCCACGATACAAGGTCGCCGGCCGCTGTACCTGGATTGATTGTGAGGCTGTCGGAGATTAATTTTAAGGGCAGCTTCGCCGGAGGTGTAATGTTGGTCCATTTGGCACTGTCCCAATAATACTGCCTGCCGGTTAATGAATCTGCTACCATTAAACCACGTTCTGTTTTGGTTAAAGATGCAGCAAGTGCGGTGCGTTGAGCAGCTGTCATCCGGGGTGGTAAAAAACCTCTGGTGGTAGATCTTATATCCAATACAGCTTTGTTATTAGGGGTATTGGTGCCCAATCCCACCTGAGCCTTTAACGCCGCCATGCCTGAAAAAATCAAAAGGATGGCAAGGATAAATTTGAAAAATATGGCAAAGCTTTTCATTTTGGTAATTTTTAATACGTGGTATGTAAAAGTGGTGCTTCTGTATTCTTAACAGGGATTACATGGCTCTTATCGGCCTATTTAATAATAGTTTGTGATTGGGT
>JAYUTQ010000457.1:0-3053 GCA_043755055.1 Chitinophagaceae bacterium
CTGCAAGGGCACTAAAAAATGCACCTACTACAAATGCCAGTGCAATGCTCCAATGGCTATTGGCATTGCTGTAACCCATAATGCCCAAAAGGATGGCACCAATAATTACGAAGTAGGTTAAAATTTTGTATTCGGCCTTTAAAAAGGCCATGGCACCTTCAGCAATATAGTTGCTGATTTCTTTCATACGGTCGTTTCCTGCGTCTTGTTTAGAAACCCAGGCAAACTTGAGGAACGTGTACAGCAGCCCCACTAAACCCATGGCCGGCACTACGTAGATCAAATTGTTCATAAGCGTTATTTATGTTAAAATTTTGAGGCGGCAAAGATAGGGTTTGAGGTGGTACGCAATACCCTTGCAGAAGATTGTGTAAAAATCACATGAAATGGAGGTTTTAAATTGAACAGAGCGCCATTCAGTATTGCTTCGTAAACACAATTATGAGAATGGCTTTAGGCGTTACCCCGGCGAAAACCTCCGCATTCTAAGGAGCAAGCAGCCGGGGTCGGGCTATCCTTTCCAATTTTTTTTGGCCGAAAACCGGGGCCAAAAAAAGATTTCCACTACTATCCCTTACGCCACATAAAGCATTCTACCAATTCGACTCCATTGTAACGATACGTCACCTTAAGACAATTTCCTAACCCAAGGCTTCAGCCTTGGGGTCTTGCATCCATACATAAAACACTTGCCGCGTTCTCCCAAGGCTAAAGCCTTGGGTTAGGAAATAAACCTGTTTATTTTCGTTCTGAAACAATCACTCCTTCATCCAAAACTTTACAAGGCCTTCCATTTCGGAACCAACTTCATGGAAGGTTTCCGGTATTTCGTTTTCAGTACTATGGTATGTGGCCAGCTTAGTGCCGGATGGGCGGCCAGCCAGTAGCTTTTGTAGCTGCCAGTTGTATTGTTCAAATATTTCAATAGAGTAGGGGATGCTTTCGTCTATAAGCGATTCGCCTGCTATGTTTTCGTAAAAGGAATTGTAGAAATAAAAGTGGTCGTAATGCTTAAAATCGAGGTCGGTAAAATTGCCGTGGGTAAATAAAACCTGATCCATTTGTAAGGTAGCACGGGCTGCATCAGCATATTCCACCAGTTGTTTTCTTTGTTCTATACCGAAGTATTTGGCTTCCGGTTGATAGTATGCAGCCGCCAGGCAAAATTTACCTACGCCGCTGCCGATGTCCAATATTTTGGCGCCCTTGGCTGCTGCTAAAAAATTGGCTGCCATTTCTGCTACCATCAGGCTTGTCCAGTGTCTTGTGCCAAGCTGCCGTATGTGCAACGGGTACAATTTATCAAACCGGGAGTCTGCATTGAACCAGTTTTCTTTGGGCTGAATGATGGTAGGCATGGAATCTGTCAATGTTTTAATCTTTATGTTTTTAATGTTGAGCCAAACCTGCCACCCTTGCCACCCTTACCACCCCTGCTTTTGCCTTCGGCAAAATCTGTCCCCGCCAGCGGGGAATAATGTTGGTGTGTGTCCTCTTAATTTAGGATTTCCAATTTTATTTATAAAAATGTTTGTGAGTGTTTTGGACCAACCAATAAACTAATGAATCAATCAACCAATAAACCAATAAACTAATGAACCAATCAACCAATCTACTAACGAACCCTCACTCTCGGATCCACCACACCATACAATACATCGGCCAAAATATTGACCATAATAAAAAACGTAGCCGTTATAAGTACGCTGCCCATTACTACCGGAAAGTCGAGTTTCTCCAACGCATCAACGGTAACCTTGCCGATTCCTTTCCAGCCAAAAATATATTCTACAAAAAATGCCCCGGCCAGTAACTCTGCAAACCAGCCGGTAATAGCGGTGATAACCGGATTGAGGGCATTTCGCAACGCATGTTTCCAAATAACGGTTCGACTGCTCAGCCCTTTGGCATAAGCGGTGCGGATGTAATCCTGCTTCAAAACATCGAGCATGGCGCTGCGGGTAAGCTGTGTTATAATGGCTAACGGCCGGATGCCTAAAGTAATGGCTGGTAATATCAGGTTTTGTAAAGAATAACTGCGGCCCGTAAAAGGATCGAGGTCGAACCAACTACCTGTCATGCTGAGGCCTGTGTATTTGTTAAGTACAAAGCCAAACAGATAGGCAAGTACAATACCCATAAAAAATGAGGGTGCAGAAATGCCGAGAATACTGGTAAAAATGGCCGAAGTATCCATCCAGGTGCCTTTTTTTACAGCGGCTAAAACGCCGAGCATAATGCCCAGCACTGTGGCAATTAACATGGCGGCCAATGCCAGCAGAATGGTACCCGGCAGGGCTTCCATCAGAACTTCCAACACCGGTTTTTTGGTTTGGTAACTGCGGCGCAGGTACGGCACTTTGATGCCAACTTTTGTATCGCCGCCTACAAATAATCCTTTCAGTTGCTTGGACTCAATATCTTCTTTTGAGTTGATGCTAACCGGCGACACATCATTTAAGTATAGCACAAACTGTTTCCATTTGGGTTGATCGAGGTACAGCTCTTTGCGGATATTCTGAATGGTTTTTTTGTCGCCGGTTTGCCCAAGCGTCATCCTAACCGGATCGCCAAAACCCTGAAATAAAAAGAATACAATCACCACCACACCCAGTAACACCAGAAAGCCATACAGTATTTTTTTGGCGATGAAAGTGAGCATTTTGAGTTTAGAAGTTTAGGGTTTAGGGGTTAATAGTCATGCAGATACTGCAATAAACAAAACCAAATTCAATATTAGTGGATGTTTTCTAAAACACTAAACATCTAAACTACTAAACCATAAATTTTTTAATGAATTCTATCCCCACGAATTTCCATTTCGTTAATAATGCCGGCCTCATATTCCAGCCATTGTTTCCAGCGGTGGTTTACTTTTTCTTCGTTAATGTAGGTTCGGGCCAGTTCTATAAAGGTTACGTAGTGGCCGGCTTCGCTTTCCATAAAGCGGCGGTAAAAGCTGCGAAAATATTCATCGTCTAAGCCTTCGCTTAGGCGTTTAAAACGTTCGCAGCTACGTGCTTCTATCAATGCAAAAATCAGTAGTTTATCCA
>JAYUTQ010000458.1:0-3051 GCA_043755055.1 Chitinophagaceae bacterium
TGGCACTTTTATTTAGATAACTGTATGCAGGCAACAAGGGCAACAATGTAGGGTAATGCACGGCAGTTTCTACGCCGTTGTCTTTTAAATAAGCCGCCAGTTCGTCTCTTCTCCCGGCTTTTATTACGTACAAGTGGTAACTGTGTTTTGTACCAGGCCTTACTAATGGCAGGTCTATTTGTGGTATGCCTGCGAGGTGCTTGTTGTAAAGTGCTGCAGCATTAATCCTGCCTTCTGTCCAATCTAAAATATGCGGCAGTTTTGCCGATAAAATAGCTGCCTGTAACCCGTCCATCCTGGAGTTAATGCCCTCCATCTGATGCTGGTGTTTTTTTAAAGCACCATGCCTGGCATACATTTTACACTTGGTGGCCAGCTCATCGTCGTTTGTAATAATACAGCCTGCATCGCCATAGGCGCCTAAGTTTTTACCAGGGTAAAAACTAAAAGAACCGGCTATGCCGGTAACACCAGCCCTTATACCGTTGTATTCGCTAAAGTGCGACTGGGCACAGTCTTCTATTAGTGGAATATTATGTTGGGTGCAAATAGCGGTAATGGCTTCCATATGGCACATTTGCCCATACAGGTGTACAATAATTACTGCCTTGGTGGCGGCAGTTATCTTTTTTTCCAGGTCGGCCGGGTCTATGGTAAAATATGGATCCACATCGGCAAATACCGGTGTGGCACCCGTTTGGCTAATTGTTTCGGAAGACGAGATCCAGCTATTGGCGGCGGTAATTACTTCATCTCCATGGCCAATGCCCAGCATTTTCATAATGATGTAAAGGCTGTCTGTACCATTGGCACAGCTAATGCAATGCTTTACACCGTAAAGCGATGCAAAATCTTCTTCGAACTTATTTACATACTTACCGCCTATAAAAGCAGTTTCTGCAATAACCGATTCTATGGCATTATCAATTGCCGGTTTAATACTGTTGTATTGTGCTTTCAGGTCTACAAAAGGGATGTTCATGTAACTGTATAATTTGAACTTCTAAAAGATTATTTCACCCAATATTTCTAATAAACTTTGCTGGGTTGCCGGCATAAATACCAGGCTGGGTAATGTTTTTAGTAACTACTGCACCTGCCCCTATTACTACATTATCGCAAATAGTAACCGGCAAAATAGTAGCATTACTGCCAATAGAAACATGGTTGCCTATGTGGGTGCTGCACCATAATTCTTTATTGCCCTGTGCGGGGCCGCCTGTGGCAAATACATCATTTATAAACATAACGCCGTGGCCTATAAAGCAATGATGGCCAATGGTAACCAGCTCACAAATAAAACTGTGGCTCTGCACCTTACAATGTTCGCCTATGGTTACGTCTTTTTGTATTTCGGTAAAAGGCCCAATAAAAGTGTGGCTACCTATAGAGCAGCCATAAAGGTTACAGGGTTCTACTATTTTTACGTTTTCACCAAACTGCACTTCTTTTATTTGTGCCTGGTATTTTACTGGCTCCATTTTTTTAGTTGTGCTGTTGTGCCGATTGATAAATTTTATCGATTATTTCTATTGTTTTAAGGCCTTCGAAAAGGTTGGTAACAATGCTTGCACCATTGTCTATAACATCTACCAGGTTTTCGTACACCTTATCATGATTGCTCATGCTGCCTACATAAGTGCCGTAGTTATTGGGTTTATTGCCCTCGGGTAAATCTTTTATTACAATGCCTTCTATACTTTGGTATTCCAGCTCGTTAAGGTATTGGCCGCCAATTTTTACGGTGCCCTTTTCACCAAAAATGGTAATAGAGCCTTCCATGTTTTTAGCATAAGAGTTTACTGTATAATTAATTGTGCCCAGCACCCCGTTATAAAATTGCAGGGCTACTACGCCGGTATCTTCAAATTCTATAATGCCCTTATGGCCAAAGTTTGCTGTCATGGCAAAAACTTTTCTTACATCGCCAACGAGCCAGTATAGTAAATCTATAAAATGGCTGAATTGTGTAAATAGCGTTCCGCCATCCAGGTCTTTTGTGCCTTTCCAGGAATTTTTATAATAATCTTCGTTGCGGTTCCAAAAGCAGTTGAGCTGTACGGAGTATAGTTTGCCCAGTTTATCATTCTCAATTAAATCTTTTACAGCGGCTACAGGTGGGTTAAACCTGTTTTGCTTAATTACAAACAACCTGCGGTTATTTTTTTCGGCCGCTTTAATCATTTCGCCACAATCGTTTACACTTATGGCCATCGGCTTTTCGCAAAGCACATGTTTGCCGGCGTTTAACGCCTGTATGCTATGTTGTGCATGAAGCCCGTTGGGCGTACATACAGAAAGTACCAATACTTCCTTTTCGTTTTGAAGCAAGTCTTGCAGGTTGTAGTATGCCTTTGCATGGTAGGTGGCGGCCAGGGTATCTGCCTTTTGCTTGTCGGTATCGCATACAGCAGTTAATATGCCATTGTTTGCAATATGCTCTGCGTGGCGGCTACCTATACGGCCACACCCTATTAAGGCAAATGAAATTTTATTGCTCATCTTTTTGTATGGCTTCGTTTTGTGTTGTTGTAGTTGTTAGATATTTTTTTAGCACTAAAAATGCCAGCAATATTACACCTGCTATAAATCCAAAAATGATAGCTGTATTTAGCCTTCCCATTTTTATACGTTTCATTGGGTAGTTGGGTGCGTCTACAATTTGTAATAATGGAATACTTTTAAGGTATTGATACCTGGCAAGTTCCAGGTTTTTAAAAAGTTCGCCATATGCACTCCCATATACTCTTATATCTGCCTCTCTTCTTTGCAGCGGAACTTGTGCCTGTGCAAAGGCAGGGTTTAGGTTGGCATCTTGTGCAGATGCTCTGTTACTAATGGCTGCATTCATGGAGCCTTTAAGCGAAGCTACTCTTTGCTCTAAAATTTCAAGGGTTTCTTTAGATCGTTTACTTCTTAGGTCCGTGTAAAAGGCGGTTGTTTCCTTTATCAAAATTTCCACAAAAATTTTTGACAACCGCTCATTGGGGCTAATAAATTTTAGTTCGTAAATATTGAATTTTTTATCCGGCTTACGTGCTATCAGGCTGC
>JAYUTQ010000459.1:0-3050 GCA_043755055.1 Chitinophagaceae bacterium
GTAGAAATCATCTGATGTACCTGCGGGTAAGTGTAAATGCCAAAGAGTTCGTCCACCTGCACAGATGCTTCTTCGCAAACTTTAGAAAAGTCGTTTCGCACAAGGTCTACCACCATCACGTTTTCGCTGCGTTCTTTGGGGCTTTGCCGTAGTGCAGTTTTTTGTAATTCGTCCTGTTCTGCATCGTCCGTTTTTCGGGATGCGGTGCCTTTTATGGGCTGCGATAAAATCCTGTTGCCCCTTTTCATCAGGTACCTTTCGGGGCTGGCACAAAGCAGGTATTTATCCTGCTGCCTGTAAAATGCCGAAAAAGGATTGGGTGAAATGTCACTCAGCTTCAGGTAAGTATGCAGCGGATCAATCACTGCTTTTTTTGCAAAAAATTCCTGGCAAAAATTTACTTCGTAGCAATCGCCACGCAGTATATGCGCCTTAAGTTTATTGATGGTGCTGATGTACTGTTCCCGGGTAAAACCAGCCTGTATGGTTATTGATTGCTGTTTTTGGTATTCAGGAATTTTTATGCCATTAATGGTATGGAAAATAGCAGCATGGTCATCGTTAAAAGAATCGATGAGCATTTCATTTTCGTGTAACTGCACTACAATTTCCGGGATAAAAAAATGCAGATCGGCGAAGCCGATACGATCGTTGTGTTGCGATTGCAGGGTTTCGGTTTCATTTTTAAGATCGTAGGCCAGGTGGCCAAAAAACCATTGGCCGGGGTGGGCATTCATAAACAACTGTAACTGCTGTAAAGCCTTACCGGCAGGGCGTTGTATGTGCTGATGGCTACCGGCCGCTACCAAACATTCCTGCTGATTATGTGGGGATGCGTATTGGTGGTTATCTAAAAAAGAACAACTGTTGAATTGGTTAGCCCAACTCAACAGTTGCAATCTTATAAGTTGAAAATCAACTACGGGAAATGAAACAGTTTTTCTTATCACTAGGAGAGGCAAGTGGTA
This sequence comes from Chitinophagaceae bacterium, assembly GCA_043755055.1. GTDB lineage: Bacteria > Bacteroidota > Bacteroidia > Chitinophagales > Chitinophagaceae > JAZKFT01. The sequence continues at coordinate 969 of JAYUTQ010000459.1, forward strand.
ATTAGCAAGTAGTTAGTGGGTAGTTAACAGGTAGCAGAATCCGTTTATTAAATCTCAATGTTACAAACCACTAGCTAACACCTACTTGCCACTCCCCATTTACCACTCGCTGTTTTTAAAAATCATCGTCTTCTTCATCATCAAAATCATTGCCGCCGCCAAACAGGTCGCCAAATTCATCGTCTACTTTAAAGTCTTCTTCGGCATCATCTTTCTTTTTGCCGCCTACTGCTGCTTTGCCTTTCGATTTTGGCACATCAAATTCGTCAAAATCCGGATCCCACTCTTCGTCGTCTTCGGTTTTTTCCCAATCATCAGCCACATCTACATCGTTGTCATCATCTTCGTCATCTTTTTTAGATGATCCCTTACCGCTTTTCGGCGCTTCATCATCTTCAAAATCATCATCAGCATCTTCGTCTTCCATTTGCTTTTTGGTTTTAGACGAAGCTTTTGGAGCCGAACCGGCATCAGCTGTTTTTGCGGCCGCAGCCTTCTTGGTGGTATCTTTCTTAACTGCCATTTTCTTGAGTATTTGCGATGTAAAATTTCTACAGGTTTTCCATTTGACCAAATAAAAGTAAGAATAATTTTTACCGGTCTTTTACATGGTAATAATCTTGTCCCTTCCCGGCCCGTTAGATACGTATGACACCGGAACGCCAACAAACTTGTTTATAAAATCAATGTAAGTTGTCATCTCATCCGGCAAAGCATCGCCGGATTTTATTTCGGTTGTATCGCAGTACCAGCCTTCGAAAGATTGGTACACGGGTTCTATTGCAGCCCTTGTCATTTGAAAAGGCACCTGCGAAGTTTGTAATCCGTTGATGTTGTAGGCCGTACACACTTTTAAGGGTGAAAAACTATCCATAATATCGGCCTTTGTCATAATCAGTTTGGTAACCCCGTTAATCATGCAGGCATACTGTAGTGCCACAAGGTCTATCCAGCCGCAGCGGCGTGGGCGGCCTGTTGTGGCTCCAAATTCGCTGCCGGCTTTGCGTATGGCTTCTCCTGTTTCGTCGTGCAGTTCTGTAGGAAAAGGACCACCGCCAACACGGGTACAATAAGCCTTGGTTACGCCCATTACATCTTTAATTAGTTGCGGCGCCACGCCCAGTCCATTACAAACACCAGCCGTAATGGTGCTGCTGCTTGTTACAAACGGAAAGGTTCCAAAATCTATATCCAACATACTGCCTTGTGCACCTTCTGCCAGTACACGTTTGCCCTGCTTTATTTTTTCGTTAATAAAATATTCCCCGTTTACAATGTTGAGTGTTTTCAGGAATTCCAGTGCTTCGAAAAACTCTTCTTCCCACTCAGAAATGTCTTCGTTAAAATTAAAATTGTCAAGGAGCTTTTGGTGCTTCAGCCTTAGTTTAATGTAGTTCGATGTAAAACTTTTGTCTTTCAAATCGCCTACCCGCAGGCCGTTGCGGCCCGTTTTGTCCATATAAGCCGGGCCAATGCCTTTAAGCGTAGAGCCAATTTTGCTTTCGCCTTTTTGCATTTCGCTGGCCTTGTCTAAGGCACGGTGGCTAGGCAGTATCAGGTGGGTACGTTCGCTGATGAACAGGTTTTTGCGAACATCCACTCCAAACGATGCTACTTTATCACATTCCTTTTTTAAAGTGACAGCATCAAGCACTACACCGCTGCCTATCAGGTTAATATTTTCCGGATGAAAAATACCGGAAGGTATTTGGTGGAGTACGATTTTGGTATCGTTTACATACAAAGTATGCCCTGCATTGGGGCCGCCCTGAAAACGGGCTATAATGTCGTACTGCGGGGCAAAGTAGTCTACTATTTTGCCTTTCCCTTCGTCGCCCCATTGCAGGCCGAGGATCACATCTATCATTGCTGGTGGTTTATTATGGTATGTGGCAAAAATAGTGGAATGCAGATTGGGAAGGGATGAGTGAAATTAATTTTATACAAACCGCTAATTCATTTTATAAACGATAAACTGAAAAGGCCATCTTGTCAAATTTGTATTTCCATCCAAAACATTAATATAAGCAGCCCCGCCAATAAAAGAAATACTTGCAGTATGGCCATCATTTGCATTAGTGC
>JAYUTQ010000460.1:0-3044 GCA_043755055.1 Chitinophagaceae bacterium
CAGCAAGCTTCAGTTTGTATCAGCCCTTCATACCATTTATAATAAAAGGGTTTCAGAAGCTGCACTATTGTACAAAGACATCGTTCAGGTATTTTTTAAAAACGGCTTTTGAAAAAGTATCGTCGATTTTCTTGGGGCTGAAATGCCCTTGCTCCAGCAGATCAGCTACTGTGGTAATAATTTTTTCGTATTTGGTAACCGGTTCGCTTTTAAAGCCAAACGATTTTACGGCAATAAAAGATAAAATAATAACGGAAGGCACCCACCACACAATTGCTTTTTTGCTTGTCATATAATTCAATATTTTTTTCATGAGATAATTCAAAAGTATAGAAAATAGTAAACGGCTGCCGATGGTATATACCAATTAACAAAGGATTAGACCCAAAAATGTTTGAATGGTAAATAAACAACAGAATAGCTAATTGGTTCCATTTGTTTTAAAAGAGCTATTAATGGCTATCTGCCCAACTTTAATTACAGTTTTTTTGATTAATATTTGCTTCTTTTACGATTTTGAGAAGTTAATTTCCTCTCCATCTTTAATGCCCATAAAAATTCTTGATATTGTTTGGTACAAATTTTTGCCTGCCAGATTTGGTGGGCAAAAAGGCATTGAAGGCTTTCTTACAGCTTTGACCGATAGTTGTGAAGTGGTGGTATTATGTAGTAAAAACAATACGCCAACCGGTGCAGAACCTTACAAAGTATTGCCCTTATTGCCAACAAGTAAACTACAATTTATAAATGCTGTCAACTGGCGGCTGATACGTAAAATATGTGTGGAAGAAAAGATTACGCACATATTCGTAGAGCATCCGTATTATCATTGGGGCGTAAGATATGCCAACCGGATGCTGCAATTACCTGTAATTATCCATAGCCACAATATAGAGGCAGAACGCTTTAAAAGCCTGGGCAAATGGTGGTGGAAACGCTTGTGGAAATATGAGGGTATCGCCTATAGACAGGCAGATTTCAATCTGTTTAAAACAGCGTTAGATATGGCTTATGCTGTGGATCAGTACCATGTACCACCAGAAAAATGCATGGTGCTACCTTATAGCCTTTCTGCTAATCATAAAGTTCATGATAAACGGATATCTGCTGATACCATCAGGAAACAGTACCACATACCAGCAACGCATAAAATACTACTCTTTAGCGGAACACTTGATTATAAACCCAATGCTACGGCTGTGGAAAAAATTTATAGTCATATTGCTCCCCTGATGCTTAATGCATTCCCCCACCCTTTTACCATTCTCATTTGTGGCCGAAACGAATTGCCTGCTTTTAGCTATGTAAAAGATCTGCAACATCCAAACATTCAGCAAATTGGTTTTGTAGAAAATATTGACGAGCTAACTGCCGCTGCCAACGTATTTATAAACCCTGTAACTGAAGGTGGTGGTGTACAAACTAAAACTTTAGACGCACTTGGGCAACATACCACTGTAGTTTCTTTTGCAAGTGGGGCAGCAGGTATTGATATTAAAATCACCGGCCAAAAATTACAGGTTTGTAGCGATGGAGATTATGTGGGAATGGTGGAATTGTTAAATCATTCGATGAAACAAGACTTACTCACATCCCCTGTTTTTTTTGAAAATTATAGTTGGGCTTTTTATATAAAACGACTGATGACAACAATATTTAGTCTTTCGGAAAAAGCAGTTAGTTAGCATGACTATGAGAAAATAAACCCAATGCTTTAAGATTGTTGATTACTCAACACTTTTAAAATAAACTTTGCCTTTTTGGCCGTTTTTGCCGTAGGCGCCTATTATAACGTTATAGTTGCTGATATCACAGAAATAGCCGAAATAATCATTATCGGCCTGATCTGCTGCTGTAATTTTTTGTAGCTGTGTCATCGTGTTGCTTGCAGTATTCAATTGAAACAGGTAAGCAGCACCGCGTAAACCAATACCGCCATGTCCGCCGATAATTATATAATTATTGCTGATGCCAATGCTGTTACCAAAAAATCCATTGGCACTTGCATCTGCAGCTACCACTTTTTGTTTTTGTACCCATACACCCGTTTCTAGTTTATACAAATAGCAAGCTCCCTGATTTCCAAAACTAACATCTGCCCCAAAGGCTCCTACCATTGCGTAATCACCCTGAATAGCCACATTGGTTCCAAAATAATCAAGCGAAGCGCCATCGTTAGCTACAATCTTAGCAGTTTGTATCCAGGCATTGTTTTGATTGGTAAAAATGTACGCTGAACCTCTTCTGTTAGAACCATTCACATCATCGTAGATGGCTGAAATAATCATTCTATCGCCACTTATAAAAATAGAATTGGCAAAATTATCACCGGTTGTGCCATCGGTAGGATAAATTTTCTGGGCTTCGGTCCAAACACCTGTGGAATCATTCAGCTTAAAAATATAGGCCGACCCGGCATCTGTAGCAGTGCCTATATCATCGAGTGATGCTGCTATTACAGCAACCCCTTTTTTGATAGCGGCGTAACCGCCAAAAATATCTCCGGATGAAGCATTGGATCCGGTTAATTTTTGCTTTTGAATCCATACACCATTTTCGAGTTTAAAAACATAAGCCGATCCCTGATTTACGTTTTCTCCAATGTCATCGTTGTTTGCGCCTACTATAATATAATTACTGTCAATTGCGAGGCCGCCACCAAAATTATCGCTGGCAGCACCGTCGTTGGCAACAAGCTTTTGCATAAAAGTCCATGCACCGTTTTCTAATTTATATACATAGGCAGAGCCCTGGTCTGGATTGGAGCCAATATCGTCCTGGCTGGCACCGGCAATAGCATAATTGCCAGAGATTTTTACATTGTAACCAAAAATATCTCCGGAAACTCCATCGGGTGCTTCTATGCCCGTAATGCTTATAGCCGATGGAATGGAACCTTCCGTTACTGCAATCGCCTTCCACATACCATTAAATAAATAAAGGGCTTGCTTCTCTGTATCGTACACCACTAAACCTGCAGCAGGATTTATAATAGCTCTTCTTTGGTCAGAATTCATCCTTGGAAAAAGCAATCCTTTGTTTGT
>JAYUTQ010000461.1:0-3037 GCA_043755055.1 Chitinophagaceae bacterium
TGGCAAACCTGGTCGCTTTTTTATAAAACAAACCGCAAAGTATTTTACCCACAAATAACCGTTGGCCTCATTCTATGAAAAAAACCATACTCATTTTAATATTGGCTACGCATTTTCTATCGTGTAAAAAAACATACGAGGTAATTATGCCCGACTTTTCTACATGGGCATTATTTAAATCGCCTACAGCAATTAAGATAAAACCAGCCACCCGAAACGCCATGGAAGGCGTTTACAACCTTACAAAAGGTGTAGATGTATGTGGCGAACTGGTAGCTGTAAAATGGAACTACAGTATTACAGGTAGGGATACATCATTTCATGTATCTGGTTTTTTTGGAAAAGACATTGCGTATTTTATTTGCGAAGGAAAACAACTGGGTGACTCTCTATTACTAAACGGCTACTGGCGTAAAATGGTGAGTACCGAAACGGGCATTATGCGGCTTACCATCAATCAAAACAATGGTGCCGGATTGTTACTTGGCACCAACCCCATCATTGATTCCGGCAGGGTAACTTTGAGTGGTGTTTTTAGCAATGGTCAGTCAGCACCGCAAACGCCTGTTGAATTTACCTTCGACCGAAAACTGAATAAAAAGCCCTCCCCGTTTCAGATACTGGCCCATCGTGGTGGCGGCCGCACATCAGACCTGTTACCGGTTTCAGAAAATTCGGTAGAGATGATTTTAAAAACACCAGAGTTTGGATCTACGGGTATAGAAATAGATGTACGCTTTACAAAAGATGGCGTTCCGATTCTTTACCACGACAATGATCTTAACCTCAGAGTGGTTCAAAAATCGGGGCTTGTAGGCCCGATTGAAAACTACACCTATAACCAGTTAAGCACCTTTGTAAGATTAATTCACGGAGAAAAAATACCCACTTTAGCAGAAGCATTGAATGCAGTATTATACCGAACGGATTTAAGTTTTGTATGGCTGGATACAAAATATATAGGCCCGTTGGAAAAGGTACAGGCTATACAAAAAGAGTTTATGCAAAAGGCAGCAGCGGCTGGCCGTAACCTCCGCATCGTAATTGGTCTTCCCGCAAAGGAGCAGTACTTTCAGTTCCTCTCTTTGCCAAACTATCTTACCACGCCATCGCTTTGCGAATTAACCATTAACGATACCGAAGTGGCAAACTCGGCAATATGGGCGGCAAGATTTACCGAGGGTACCCAAACCGAAAAAGTATTGCAGGTGCAGGCACAAGGCCGCCAGGCTTTTGTATGGACTGTGGATATACCCGAGTTAATAACACAATTTATAAAAGAAGGTAAGTTCGATGGTATGCTTTCTAATTTTCCATCCAGTGTAGCATTTAATTATTACATACATGAATAAAATTTTTATACCGATCCTTTCGATACTAATATTTGCATTAACCAGTAAAATGTATGGGCAGGCTACTGCAAAAACGGATGCCGCTGCTAAAAAAAGCCATTACTGGGTAATGTATGTGGGTGGCGGGTTTTCAAGCTATATAGCACCTGTAAACTTAAGGCCGGTAGCACTGGCAGGCAGCATTAACAGAAGTAGTGTGGCAGGTACCGCAAGGTTAATGTGGTACCCAAATCACCTGCTTAGGTTTGGGGTTGAAAGTGGCTTTACCAACTTCTATTCTTACAATGTAAAAAATGGTAATACAAGTGGCAGGGTAAGCCTTAATGCCATTCCTGTTTTGTTTGTATGGAGTATGGAAGTGGTAAAAAGAATAAACGTATATGCAGGTGTGGGAACCTATATTTTAAATACCAAACTGGATTACGAACAGGAAACAAAATCAAGGGATTTTGTATTGGGCTCTAATATTGCACTCTCTTACTCGCTACCGCTTAATAAAAGGCTGGGCATAGCTGCCGAAGCAAAATGGATGAATGCTTTTGAAACAAAAGATGCAGCACTAAGTATGCAGGTACAGATGGTTTGGAAATTTGTACAACTTTAGAACGGTCCTTTTTTATTAAGACAATACCCGTTTTTTACCTTCTCTTTCCTTTAAACTTTTACATACCAACATGCCCTTAACCGATGCTTTGCCACAACAGGAATTGTTTTTTATAAGCGATACCCAGCAGCCGATGTTGGTAGAACAAATACTGGTGCGGTCGCACAATAATAAAAAAGCTACAGCTCATATTTTAGCCACGTTACAGGAACAAAACCCGAAACAATTATTTATGCTTGGCGATATTGTATCGCTAGGCTACGCAGATAGTAAATGGAAAAAAGTGGATGCTTTTTTAGAAAGCTGCCGCAGTAAGGGTACGGCTATATGTGGCATTATGGGCAATCATGATGTAATGGGCAACAGTAAAAAAGGAGAACGAAATTTTCAAAAAAGATTTCCTGCCCATGTGCGTACGGGCTATGTTACCATGGCGGATGGTGTAGCTGTGGTACTATTAAATTCCAACTTAGGTACGCTTACACCTGCCGAACAAATATTTCAAAACAACTGGTATACAACTACGCTCAATAATCTGGATGCAGCTGAAGATGTAAAGGCAATTATTGTATGCTGTCATCATTCGCCATTTACCAATAGCAAAATTGTAGGCAGTAATAAAAGAGTGCAGCAGCAGTTTGCCGCAGCTTATATTGAGGCTAATAAAACAAAATTATTTTTAAGCGGCCATGCCCATGCTTTTGAACATTTTAAAGTACAGGGAAAAGATTTTTTAGTGATTGGCGGTGGCGGCGGATTGCATCAGCCACTCCGTAAATCCATCAATAGTCTCGAAGATTTTGCCCGGCATTATAAACCCAAGTTTCATTACCTATCAGTAAAAGTATTACCCGAAACTTTGGTTATTACTTCGCATTTTTTAAAACCTGATTTTACGGGTTTTGATACGGGTGTTTCGTTTGCTATAAGTTTTGCATCCAGATAGAAATAACATCTATTTTCGAAAGATGGATATGCTTGATAAAAACTATTGGAACAGCCGCTGGCAAAACAAAGAAACCGGCTGGGATATTGGCAATGCAGCTACATCGTTAACGGCCTATGCAGATCAGCTAACCGA
>JAYUTQ010000462.1:0-3034 GCA_043755055.1 Chitinophagaceae bacterium
CCAAAGAAGAGTTTACAGAAGTACAACGAAAAATAATTGAAGGGTTGTAAAAAAGTTTTGGGCCTCCTTTTATATTTATAGAACCGGTTTTTATATGGCTTATTAAGACCCATATTGAGAAGTTGTAAGATCTAACTAGTTATTATCAGGTATAATAATTGGCTATCTTTCGGTAAATCCCAAACTTCCATGGCCTTTTTTTACCAACTTACAACGGCTGAAACTTTAATACAACAGAAATCATCCCTTACCGGTCTTAAAAATGATGCTATTGCAGCCCTTCAACAGCAATTTGGGGAAAATGTACTACAGGAAGCCAAACAAAAAAGCCGGCTATCTATCTTACTTGGACAGTTTGCCGATGTAATGATTATTATCCTCATCTTCTCTGTAGTTATCTCTTTTGTGGCAGGCGAAACCACCGATGCATTTGTAATACTGGCCATTATTATAGCCAACGCATGGATGGGCTATTCGCAGGAATACAATGCCGAACAATCGGTGCGGATGCTGCAAAAAATGAGTGCACAAAATGCATTGGTAATACGCAATAATAAACCGGCTAAAATAGAAGCCCGCCAATTGGTACCCGGAGATGTGATACTGCTGGAGGCCGGTGACATTATACCTGCCGATGCCCGGCTGCTGGAGGTGAGTTCATTAAAAACCGACGAAGCATCGTTAACAGGCGAAAGCCATGCGATGGAAAAGAAAACCGACCCTTTACCAGCCGATAATCTGGTACCCGGAGATCAGGTAAATATGATTTTTAAAGGCACTATGGTTAGTAATGGTTCGGCTAAAGCTGTGGTAACTGCTACCGCCATGCATACTGAAATTGGAAAAATTGCAGGTATGCTGGAAGTGGGGTCGCAAAAAACACCACTGCAAAAGCGGCTGGCGGTTTTTAGTAAACAACTGGCCGTTATTGTAATTGTTATTTGTCTGGTTGTTTTTGGCATAGGCCTGCTGCGGGGCGAACCCGCTTTTGATATGTTTCTCACCGCTTTATCGCTGGCCGTAGCGGCTTTGCCCGAAGCTTTACCTGCTGTAATTACCATTGCATTGGCACAAGGTGCCCGGCGGATGGTAAAACAAAATGCCCTGATGCGGAAACTTCCTGCTGTGGAAACGCTTGGCTCTGTAACCTATATCTGTAGCGATAAAACGGGTACGCTTACGCAAAATGTAATGACGGTAGAAAAACTGCAGGCGGCACCCGAAAAGGAGGACTTACTAAGCCACGCCATGATACTGAGCAACGAAGTTCGTTTTGGAGAAGAAGGCCTGTTGGGCGACTCTACCGAAACGGCATTGGTAGATCATGCACTGGATAAAGGCCATACTAAAGAAAAGGCCGATGACCAGTTTCCGCTTATTGCCAAACTGCCGTTTGATAGTGAAAGGATGCGGATGAGTACGTTGCACAAGCATGATGAAAAATGGATTTTATTTACCAAGGGTGCGCCAAAAAAAATGACCGAAGTATTGGCTGCCAGCTATAGCAACCAAATACCCGGATGGCTGGATGAAAACCGTAAGTGGGCCGCCGAGGGTTTGCGGGTTTTGTTTTTTGGGTACAAAATATTTGATCAGGATCCCGGTGATTTAAAACCCGAAATGGAAAAAGAACTTGATTACCTCGGCATGACGGCCATGATAGATCCGCCGAGAGAAGAAGTGATAGAAGCAATAAAAGAATGTAAAACGGCAGGTATAAAAACAGTGATGATTACCGGAGATCAGCCGCTAACGGCTACTGCTATTGCCGAACGCCTTGGCATGATTGCCCCCGGCCATACCGGTGTAAAAACGGGTGCTGATCTGGAAAAATTATCTCCAGAAGATTATAAACATATTGTAAAAGATACATCTGTATATGCACGGGTATCGCCGGAGCAAAAACTGAACATTGTAAAAACACTGCAAGGCAATGGCGAATTTGTAGCCATGACCGGCGACGGTGTAAATGATGCTCCATCGCTTAAGCAATCTGATATTGGCATAGCCATGGGCATTACCGGTACCGATGTATCAAAATCCGCCGCCGACATGATTTTGCTGGACGATAATTTCGCAACGATTGTAAAAGCAGTAAAAGAAGGCCGCCGTATATATGAAAATATTCGAAAATTTATACGCTATGTGCTTAGCTGTAATTTGGCCGAGATACTGGTTATTTTTACTGCTCCGCTTTTAGGTTTTGCCATACCCTTGCTGCCCATACAAATACTTTGGATAAATCTGGTAACCGATGGCCTGCCCGGCCTTGCCTTAGTAGCCGAGCCCGAAGAAACGGACATTATGAACCTGCCGCCACGGCCGCCGAAAGAGAACCTATTTGCCGGCGGTCTTATTGCTGCCATATTGATAACAGGCGGTATACTAGCCGTAGCTGCATTGTTTATTCAGTGGTGGGGTATACAGCAGGGTTACGATGTACTTACACAGCACACCATGGTATTTTCCACCCTTTGTTTTGTACAGTTGGGCAATGCTTTGTCGGTACGTTTGGCACACGGTTCCATATTTACCAGAAGCTTTTTTAGTAACCGGTCTATGTGGGGCGCCATACTATTAACCATCGGTTTGCAACTGCTAATTATGTATGTGCCTTTTTTGCAACCCATTTTTAAAACCACCGCATTAAGCTGGAAAGTTATGTTGATGATTGGCGGCGTTACCCTTGCTTCTCTATTGCTGATTGAGTTGTTTAAATATGTTACCAATAGGAAGATAAAGAAGGGTTGAGTGGATGGGATTGGTTAACAGCCATGATTCTAAAATAAAAAAAGCTGGTGGTTTCGGCTAGCTTTTTCAATTATAACCTTGGACTAAAACTGGGATAAGCTGCCTACAAAAAAACCGACCTGCTTAAGGTAATTGAATGTTTATATATCTCTTGTCAGCCCTGACTGTAAAATAATCATGCCCGTCAATAGCAATAACCCCCTCATTTGGGGTAAAATAATAAATTCCTAACCCAGTTATTGAAACACCTAATGGCTTCAGCTCCAATCGATATATAACTTTA
>JAYUTQ010000463.1:0-6850 GCA_043755055.1 Chitinophagaceae bacterium
CCTTTTAATCATAATATTTCTATACCACACATTATCGCCATGGTCTTGTAAAGAAATTTTGCCGGAACTAAAGGTGCCAAAGCCAGGCATGTTTTTAAACTTGCTTCCGGCTATTAATTTTTTCCAGTTATCATCCCACAACGTAGTGCTGACAATGGTTACGCCGTTTAGCTTTAATTCCAGTTTGCCCCTGTTACTAATAATTTCAGCTGTGTTCCACTTGCCTCGTTTTACCGGTTCGCTGCTGCTTGCTATTAAATCGTACAGGTCGCCGGCACGGTGTTTATTAATTTTAGCATCCGCATGTCCGTCGTTATCCAGCACCTGCATTTCCATACCGGTGTGCCATACGTATTGGTATTTTTTATCTTCCTGCACATAAAAAATAATGCCACTGTTGCCACTGTCGGCTATCATCCAATCTGTTTTAAAATGAAAATTGTCGTACACACTATCGTACACTATATCACCGCCACCTGAGCTTTGCCAGCCGTCTTTTTTATTTGCATTCAGGTGCAGGGAACCTTTGTCTATTTTCCAGTTACTACCAATTTCATTGGAATTATACTTGTGCCAGCCTGTAGTGGTTTTGCCATCAAACATGGAGATAAAACCATCTTTATTTGTACCGGTTTTGTTTTGTCCGCCACAAGACGAGAGGGCCACAGCTATAGCAATCGTTAATACAATTTTATACATGGTTTTTTATTTTTTTAGGAGTAAAACATACTTTACCATTTGTTTGGCATCGTCTTCGCTAATGCCCGGATGTGGCGTCATAGGCACAGCACCCCATTGGCCGCTGCCGCCTTTTATAATCGTATTTGCAAGGCGTGTAATAGTGGTATCAGATGCATCGGTATATCTGGCAGCCACATCGGCATAAGCAGGCCCGGTGCTTGCTTCATTTATTTTGTGGCAGGTAAGGCAATCGCTTTTACCCACTAAGGCAAGGCCCTTTTCATAATCAGGATTTTTGCTTTTGTCTTCTTTTACAGCCGTTTCTTCCTGTGATGCCTTTGGTGTTTCACCTCCGCCACAGGCAGCAAGAAAGCTGGCTGCCACAAAAGCCATACCTGCTAATACTTTTTTCATTTTCATATAGTTTAATTGGTTAAAAAAATTATGCTTTATCCAGTCCTAAAAGAAGCCTGTTAAAATCAGTATTTGCTCCGGTGCCTGCAAAATCATCAAATGCTTTTTCGGTAACCCGTATAATATTTTGCCGGATGAACGGCGCACCTTCCCTTGCACCATCTTCGGGATGTTTAAGGCAGCACTCCCATTCCATCACTGCCCACCCTTTGTAATCGTAGGCCGCCAGTTTGCTAAAAATGGATTTAAAATCTACCTGCCCATCACCCAAAGACCGAAACCGGCCAGCTCTGTTTACCCAACTTTGGTAGCCGCCATACACACCTTGTTTTCCCGAAGGGTTAAACTCTGCATCTTTTACATGAAACATTTTGATGCGTTCATAATAATGATCAATGTAAGCCAAATAATCCAGGCATTGCAACACAAAATGTGATGGGTCGTACAGCAGGCAAGCCCTTGAATGGTTGTTTACTTTTTCAAGAAACATTTCATACGTAACACCATCGTGCAGGTCTTCTCCGGGATGTATTTCATAGCACAGATCAATCCCATTATTATCAAACTCATTTAGGATAGGCAGCCATCTTTTTGCCAGCTCTGTAAATGCATCCTCCACAAGCCCAGCGGGGCGTTGTGGCCATGGGTAAACGGTTTGCCAAAGCAGGGCTCCGCTAAAGGTGGCATGTGCCTGCAAACCCAGGTTCTGCGAGGCTTTGGCGGCATACATCAGTTGCTGCACGGCCCAGGCTGTGCGGCCTTTTGCATTGCCCCGAAGTGCCTCAGGTGCAAAACCATCGAACAGTGAATCATATGCAGGATTTACTGCCACCAACTGCCCCTGTAAATGGGTAGACAGTTCGGTTATTTGCATGCCACATTCATTTACCAAACCATTTAATTCATCTGCGTAGGTTTTGCTTTCGGCAGCTAATTTTAAATCAATACATCGTGGATCCCAAGTAGGGATCTGAACACCTTTGTAGCCCAATTCACCAGCCCATTGGCAAATAGATTTCAGGCTGTTGAACGGTTCTTTATCACCCAAAAACTGTGCTAGAAATATGGCAGGGCCTTTTATTGTTGTCATTTTTATTTACGAATTACGAATTGGGATTTACGATTTTTTCCGTGAATAGTGAGTGGTGAACCGTGAGTAAAGTATTTTATAATTCATTCAACATAGTAGATACCAAAATCCAAGCCCTACCTGTCCTCCCCCACCGGGGGACCGAGGGGGCTAAAGTCCGTCCACTTCACCTCACTTTTACCCGAAGCCACTACATTTTCAATAAATGCCATTCCACGAATGCCATCGGCGGCAGTTGGAAAATCAAGCATTTCCGGCGTGGGGTGTTCGTTGTTTAAATAAGCATTTAAAGTAAGGGCAAAGTTCCTGTAGATGTTTGCGAAGGCTTCTAAATATCCTTCGGGATGACCGGCCGGCGTACGGCTGTTGTGTTTGGCAAACGAACCTACGTAGCCTGTTCCGGCCCTGTATATTTCAGCAGGTTTATCCAGCCATTTTACGTTTAAGGTATTGGCATCTTCCTGCTGCCATTCAAGGCCGCCCTTTTCACCATAAATACAAATTTTCACATTGTTTTCCGTGCCGGCAGCTATTTGTGTGGCCATTAATACACCACTAGCACCATTGTTATATTTTAGCAATACGGCTCCGTCATCATCAAGCCTTCTGCCGGCTACAACTATATTTAGGTCGGCACAAATTTTAGTTACCTGCAATCCGCTGATGTATTCTGCCAGGTTAAAAGCATGGGTTCCTATGTCGCCCATGGCTCCGGCCATGCCGCTTTTGCCTGGGTCGGTACGCCAGCTTGCCTGCTTGTTATCTGTACTTTCCAAGGCATTGCTTAACCAACCTTGCGGATACTCCACATATACTTTTCTTATTTGCCCAATTACACCTTCCTGTACCATTTGGCGGGCCTGCTTTACCATGGGATAGCCGGTGTAGGTATGGGTTAGCGCCAAAAGCAATCCTGTTTCAGTTACTTTTTTTTGTAGTTGAATGGCTTCATCTAAAGAAAAACAAACCGGCTTATCTATAATTACATGAAAGCCATTTTCAAGGGCCATCATGGCCGGGGCAAAATGTAAATGATTGGGTGTAACGATTGAAACAAAATCCATTTTTTCACCTGCTGGTAATTTGCTTTCGGTTTCAATCATTTCAGCATAGCTGCTATAAATTTTTTCTTCTGGTAAAAAAAGCAGCCTGCCGCTTACCGCTGCATTTTCAGGATTGCTGCTGAGTGCACCACAGGAAAGTACGATTAGCCCATCCATGTTTGCAGCCAATCTATGTATGGCTCCTATAAAAGATTGCTGGCCGCCGCCAATCATTCCCATTCTTAATTTTCGTTCCATATTGCAAGCATCATTTTTATTTCGAATCCATGAAATAATATAAAATTCCTTACTTTCAGAAATTCTTTTTCGGTGCTGATATATCAACAAACGATTGCGGAATTTCACGAAAAATAATATCTCAATCTGTATTGACATTTTACGTGAATTCCAATTTTTGTTTTTTGTTTTCAATATAATGATTTGCCTATTTTACACACCACTTTATTTTGATGGCTTAATAATTTCCGCTGGTAACAATTTAAAAGCATCAAATAAAAATACACTCCTAATTTCCCTTATAATTGAAAAGTAAAACGATTACGATTGCTATGAATCCAACCATTCACAAAAACAAACTTTTTATTGCAAGCTGTTTAGCGTTGCTCGTTACATCCTTATCATTTGGTATTAGGGCAGGTATGTTAGGTACACTTGGCGATCAGTTTAGTTTATCCAAATCTGAGTTGGCTACTGTTGCAGCTACAGCATTTTGGGGCTTTCCGTTGGCAGTAATTATTGGCGGTATGGTAGTGGATATTATTGGTATGAAAAGACTATTACTATTAGCATTTATTTTTCACCTTGCCGGAATTTTACTTACCATTTTTTCAACAGGCTACTGGACACTTTTTCTCTCAACACTTTTAATAGGTATAGCCAACGGCACAGTAGAAGCAGCTTGTAATCCACTCGTTGCCGCATTGTATCCAGATAATAAAACTACCAAGCTCAACCATTTTCATCTTTGGTTTCCGGGTGGCATTTTTATAGGCTCGTTACTTGTGTTCCTTTTGAGCAAAGTAGATATTGGCTGGCAAATACAGGTTAGCCTGATGCTGATACCTACTGCTATTTACGGATTTTTAGTTTCCGGATTAACCTTTCCAAAAACAGAAAGGGTTACAAGTGGTGTATCAACTGCCACCATGTATAAATCGCTGGCAAATCCATTGTTTATCTTTATGATCATTTGCATGTTTGGCACTGCAATAACAGAATTATTTACCGGCCAATGGGTAGAAGTGTTGTTAAAAAACGTTACTGACAATCCAATACTAATACTTGCCATTACTGCCGGGGTAATGGTAATTGGCCGTGGCTTTGCAGGGCCTGTTGTAAAGCAATTGTCACCTGTTGGTGTATTGCTTATTTCTGCCATACTTGCAGCGTTAGGGCTTTACCTTTTGGGGCACACTACGGGCAACATGGTATTTTTTGGGGCACTCGTATTTGGGATGGGTTGCTGCTATTTCTGGCCAACTATGATTGGTTTTGTAGCAGAAAATTTACCCAATACAGGAGCTGTAGGTTTAAACCTGATGGGCGGTGCCGGAATGTTTGCCGTTTCTATTTACACCATATTTATGGGCAGCCATTACGATAAAATTTTAGCAGATAAATTACCACCCGGTGCTAACATGGCGGCTTATGCCGAAGCACCTTCCGGCAGCGAAATGGCCACCGCATTAACAAATGCAAAAAATGCTGCCGGGCCGGATATTTTCAATACTACACTTGTAATTCCACTATTTCTTATTGTAGCATTTACAGGCTTATTTTTTTACATGCGTAGCAAGAAAAAAACACAAACCATTTTAGCCTAACCGATTAAAAATAATTTTTATGCCAGATACAAAAAACAGAAGAAGGATGATTAAGAATTTATTAGCTGGCACGGCTGCCCTTGCCGTTCCGGGAAGTTTATTGGCCAATGAAGATATTAAACCACAATTTTCGCATGGCCTCAAAGGCAATATCAACCATTCTGTTTGCAGGTGGTGCTTCAGCCAATTATCGCTTGAAGAACTTTGTGTAGCTGTAAAAGAAATGGGCTTTAATGCCATCGATTTAGTTGGGCCAAAAGACTGGCCCACATTAAAAAAACATGGTGTTGTTTCTTCTATGTGTAACGGTGCAGAAATAAGCCTTGTTAAAGGATGGAACGACAAACAAAACCACGAAACGCTCATCAAAAATTACACAGAATACATTGATTTAGTTTCTGCCGCAGGCTATACCAACCTAATATGCTTTAGCGGTAACAGAAACGGCATGGATAACGAAACCGGACTTAACAACAGTGCAGAAGGGCTGAAACAGATTATGGCATTGGCCGAGAGAAAAGGCGTGGTGATACAGATGGAATTACTAAACAGTAAGGTGAACCATAAAGATTATATGTGCGACCTCAGCAGTTGGGGTGTGGAATTGTGTAAACGTGTAGGTTCACCCAACTTTAAACTGCTCTACGATATTTACCACATGCAGATAGATGAAGGTGATGTAATAGCCACCATACAAAAAAACCATCTTTACTACGGCCACTACCACACTGCCGGCGTACCTGGCCGCCACGAAATAGATGACACACAGGAACTCAACTACCCGGCTATAATCAAGGCCATAAAAGCAACAGGTTTTAAAGGCTATGTAGCTCAGGAATTTATACCGGCTGCAGCCGACAAGTTAGCTTCTTTAAGAGATGGTATTTTGAGGTGTGATGTGTAAATGATGGTCAATTAGTTATTAAGTCAACGGTCATTGAAATAATTACGAAAAAAGAAACAAATGACCTATTGACTATTGACCAAATGACTAAACAATAATTGAAATTCTAAAAATAAAAACGATTATAACATGCCAGAAACGTACGATGCCATTGTAATTGGTTCGGGAATTAGCGGCGGTTGGGCTGCCAAGGAACTTACAGAAAAGGGTCTTAAAACCATCATGCTGGAAAGAGGTAATAACATTGAGCATGTAAAGGATTATGTAAATGCCAACAAAGCGCCATGGGAGTTTCCGCACCGCGGTGGTAAAACACAGGAAATGATTACCAACTACCCTGTGCTGAACCGTGATTATCCGCTAAACGAAGCCAACTTGGAATATTGGACCAATGAAAAAGATTGTCCTTATACAGAAATTAAAAGATTCGATTGGTTTCGTGGGTACCACGTAGGCGGCCGGTCGCTAATGTGGGGCCGCCAAAGCTACCGTTGGAGCGACCATAGCTTTGAAGCCAATGCCAAAGAAGGTCATGCTGTAGATTGGCCCATCCGCTACAAAGACATTGAAAAATGGTACAGTTATGTAGAAAAATTTGCCGGCATCAGCGGCTCCAAAGAAGGCCTGGCCCAACTGCCCGACAGCGAATTTATGCCCCCTATGGATCTAACCTGTGTGGAGAAAGATGTAGCTGCAAGAATAAAAACTTCATACAACGATACCCGCCGTATGATTATTGGCCGAACAGCCAATATTACGCAACCCTTGCAGGCAAGAACCAACTGCCAATATCGTAACAAATGCTGGCTTGGCTGTCCGTTTGGTGCTTATTTCAGCACCCAATCTTCTACTTTGCCGGCGGCACAGGCCACCG
>JAYUTQ010000464.1:0-3032 GCA_043755055.1 Chitinophagaceae bacterium
CGATCTGTGGTATAATTGTTGAGATGATGCCATATACTACAAAAAATAAAAATTTGAATGCTGTTTATTTACACAGTAATAAATGCATTAATGGCATGATACCGATAGTTGGTGAAAGGTAGCTTAAAACCGTTTATTTAAAGCAGCTTTCCGCAATTACCTGCAAACTATTGCAAGTATTAAATTCAACCCATTTCTCATTTATATTGCACTCTTATTGCAAAAGAAAAAACTAAACAAAACATGTGCGGAATTGTAGGATACACCGGCCCAAGAGAAGCTTACCCCATTATACTAAAAGGATTAAAAAGGCTTGAATACAGAGGATACGATAGTGCAGGCGTAGCCCTGCTGAACGACGGATTAAAAGTATACAAGAAAAAAGGCAAAGTTGCCGATTTGGAAGAAAGCCTTTTGGGGCAAAATTTACATGGTCATATTGGGATAGGCCACACCCGCTGGGCTACACACGGCGTACCAAGCGACAGGAATGCGCATCCGCACCAAAGCAACAGTGGTAATCTGGCCATGATCCACAATGGCATTATCGAAAACTATGTAGTAATTAAAGAAGAACTGCTTCGTAAGGGCTACACTTTTAGCAGCGATACAGATACCGAAGTACTCCTCAATTTTATAGAGGATATTAAGCTGAACAACGAATGCAGCCTTGAAGAAGCCTTGCGGATTGCACTTAAAAGAATCGTAGGCGCTTACTGTATTTTACTCATCGATAAAGATGATCCTGAAACCATTATTGCTGCCCGTAAAGGTTCGCCATTGGTAATTGGTATTGGTAAAAACAGGGATGAGCATTTTTTGGCTTCCGATGCATCTCCCATTATAGAATACACCCGTGAAGTGGTGTATGTAAATGATTACGAAATAGCAATCGTTCGCCCCGGCGAACTGATCTTAAAGAATCTTGGAAATGAAAAGCAAACGCCTTTTATTACCAAGCTGGATATGGAACTGGCCAAGATAGAAAAAGGAGGCTACGACCATTTTATGCTCAAGGAAATTCATGAGCAGCCAGATACTATTTACGACTGTCTCCGTGGCCGTCTTCATGCTGCCGAAGGCACCATTAATATGGCTGGTGTGGAAGACCACATGGAGGCTTTAACCAATGCACAACGCATGGTAATAGTAGCCTGCGGCACAAGCTGGCACGCCGGCCTTATAGCCGAATATTGGATAGAAACTTTGTGCCGGATTCCGGTAGAAGTAGAGTACGCATCCGAGTTCCGTTACCGAAATCCGGTAATTAATAAAGGTGATGTAATTATAGCCATTAGCCAAAGCGGAGAAACCGCAGATACCCTTGTAGCACTTGACAATGCCAAAGATAAAGGAGCCTTTATTTTTGGCGTGGTAAACGCAGTAGGAAGTAGTATTGCCCGTATGAGCCACGCCGGTGCCTACACCCATGCGGGCCCGGAAATTGGTGTCGCTTCTACCAAAGCATTTACAGGTCAGTTAGCCGTTTTAGCCATGATGGCTCTAAAAATTGGCTTTGCCAAAGGCACCATAGAAAAAGACAATTATATGGCCTTGCTGAAAGATTTGGAAAGCATTCCCGAAAAAGTAAAAGAGATACTAAAAGACACCACCAACATTCAGCAGATTGCAGCCAAATACAAGGATGCACAAGACTTCTTGTACCTTGGCCGTGGCTATAATTTTCCGGTGGCTTTAGAGGGTGCATTAAAGCTAAAAGAGATAAGTTACATACATGCCGAAGGCTACCCCGCAGCCGAAATGAAACACGGCCCCATAGCCCTTGTAACGGATCAATTGCCGGTAGTTTTCGTGGCCACCAAAGATGCTTTTTACGAAAAAATAGTTAGCAATGTGCAGGAGATAAAGGCAAGACTGGGAAAAGTTATCTGCGTAGCTACAGAAGGCGACACCATTATCCCCGGCATGGCGGATGATGTAATGTTTGTACCCGACACCGACGAAATTTTTGGCCCTATGCTCAGCACCATTCCAATGCAGTTATTGAGTTACTATATTGGCATTGCCAAAGGCATAAACGTGGATATGCCCAGGAATTTGGCGAAGAGTGTTACGGTTGAATAGAGTGTTTGAAGAATAATTTTACCGCAGAGACGGGGAGTAAAGGAGGAACGCAGAGAAAATTTATTTTCCAAACTCATAACTTTCAATCGTCTCTGCGTTCCTTTTTGCCCTTGTGCCTCTGCGGTAAAACTGGTATTTCGAGTTAAGTTTACGATTACGATCCCGGCCTATGAACGCTATAAAAAAATTACCCCTTGCATCCCTCGGCTACAATTTTATTGAGGCCAAATTTTTGCCCGAAGGGGAAGATGAATATTACCTCCGCAATTTTCAGAACCGGAATGGTATTGATTACCGGCAGCTAAGTGCGTATGAAATAGAAGTGCTGGTTCGCAACCGCAATACCAGCGACAACTGGAACAAAATCCTTGTAAGCGATGCCTTTAACCCCGAACTTGTTAAAAGCTGTAAGTTTTACGGCCTTGTACGCATAGGTAAGCTGGAACCTTACTTTCTGGAATTTAGCAGGCTAAGAGCACCCGTGGGCCTGTACAACAGTACCATTATCAGCTGCGATTTTGGCGATAATGTAGTAATAGACAATGTGGATTACCTGAGCCACTACATTATTGGCAGCGAAGCCATTATTGTAAATGTAAACGAGCTGCAAACCACGCCCACGGCCAAGTTTGGTAATGGTGTGGTAAAAGATGGTGAGCCTGAATCTTTGCGGATATGGATGGAACTTTGCAATGAGAATGCCGGCCGCAACGTCATCCCTTTTAACGGTATGCTGCCCGGCGACGCCTGGCTTTGGAGCAAATACCGCAGCCACGAAAAACTACAGGATCAGTTTAAAGTGTTTACCGAAAAAAAGTTTGACAAACTACGTGGCTATTATGGCAAAATAGGCGACCGTACGGTAATTAAAAATTGTAAGATTATTAAGGACGTTTGGATTGGCAGTGATGCCTATTTAAAAGGCGCCAACAAAATAAAAAACGTTT
>JAYUTQ010000465.1:0-6849 GCA_043755055.1 Chitinophagaceae bacterium
ACGCGGTAAACTTGTTCATAAACAAGAAGATCACAATCCAAAAACATTGCCCAACAATCCTTATTTTGAAACCCCATTTCAAAAGCACTCCACCATGAAACAGCAAGACGCTATACAAATATTTGAAGATAAAAAAGTACGTACCCTTTGGGATGCAGAGCAGGAAAAATGGTATTTATCCATTGTAGATGTAATCGCAATATTGACGGAAAGTGTTGACCCGCCTGCTTATTGGCGAAAACTCAAACAACGTCTCAAAGAAGAAGGAAATGAAACCGTGACGAACTGTCACGGTTTGAAAATGCAGGCATCTGATGGTAAAATGCGAATGACCGATGTTGCCGATACCGAACAACTTTTCCGCCTTATCCAATCCATTCCATCGCCAAAGGCGGAACCTTTTAAACTTTGGCTGGCTAAAGTAGCCGCCGAAAGGCTGGATGAAATGCAGGATCCAGAACTTACTATAGACAGGGCTTTGGAGCAATACCTGCAACTTGGCTACAGCGAAAACTGGATTAACCAACGGCTTAAAAGCATAGAGATTCGCAAAGAACTTACCGACGAATGGAAAAAAAGAGGCGTAAAAGAGGGCCTTCAGTTTGCGACCTTAACGGATATTATCACTAAAGCCTGGGCCGACAAAACCACCAAAGAATACAAAACACTTAAGGGATTGAAAAAGGAAAATCTTCGGGATAATATGACCAATACCGAGTTGATTTTAAATATGCTGGCCGAGGCATCCGCAAAAGAAATTTCAACCGTAGTAAACCCTTTAACTTTTGATGACAGCAAAAAAGTGGCACAGCAAGGTGGCAATGTAGCCAAAGTGGCAAGGAAGGAATTGGAAGCAAAAACCGGTAAGAAAGTAGTAACCGCTATTAACGCCAAAACCGTTTTGCAACTCAAAAAAGGTTCAGGAAATTAAACTTCCTTTTTTACATTATAACTTACTTCCAATGTTACCTCCCAATTTCCCCCTGCAACCAAACCTGCAAAACGAAGCCGTAAAAATTCGCCCAATTACCGAAGCGGATTTTGAAACCCTTTACAGCATTGCATCCGACCCGTTAATTTGGGAACAACATCCCAACAAAAACAGGTACCAGAAAGAAGCATTTCAGAATTTTTTTAAAGGCGCAGTGGAATCCGGCGGTGCTTTTGTAGTGCTGGATGCGGCTACAAATGAACTCATCGGATGTACCCGTTTTTGCAATGCCGGAAAAGACGATGCCAACTGCATAGCTATCGGCTATACTTTTTTGGCCCGCAACCATTGGGGCGGAATGTACAATCCGGCCCTCAAAAAATTAATGATTGATTATGCACTTCAGTTTGTAGACCATATCATATTTCATATAGGCGCTGTCAATATCCGATCGCAAAAAGCAATAGAAAGGGTAGGGGCTAAAAAGGTGGCTGAAATAGAAATGGAATACTACGGCGAACCATCCAAACTAAATTTTGTGTACCAGATAGACAAAGCAGACTGGCCCATTTAAAACCTTGGGCAAAGCACTGCATTTTTAGTGCTGTTATCCCGGTCGAAGAAGGAAATGTGAGTTATTGAGAGTTCAAAACCGCCCCTGCCCTGGCTGGCAGTTCTTAAAAGCGAAGTATTGATATCGTAAGAAAAGGCTATGGAAAATGGTTTGTAATCCAGCTTAATTACGGGAATAATCGCATCCTTCCAACGGATGAATGCACCCACATGCAAATCGTATCTGGAATTATCTAAAATATCGTCGAGGGCATAAGTGTACATAGCACCGCCCAAAGTTTCCTTGTAATCTCCCTGTGTGTTATGGTCGGCCTGTATGGTAAAATAACTTTTGTCGTTTAGGGCAAACCGCACACCTAAGGAATACACCCATTTAGGTTGCAGTTCAATATCCGGCTTTCTATAAAAAGAATTTTTAGGCCGGTTAAAGTGATGAAATGCTACGCCTAAATATAAATTGTTGATTTCGTTTTTTTCATTGCCAATACCAGTATTAAAACTCATGCCCACGCTGCCATCCCAATAGCCGAGGTTATAATTAATTACGCTTTCATTAGTGTTGAGTGCTGCATTAAAACCCGAACCATCAAACTGGCTATTGGTTGTTATTTTGGTTGGGTCTATACTCCGTTGTACATAACCGCCCATAAAGCCGAGGCTGAGGTAGCGGTTCTTTAATCCACTGAGCGATTTATGGTAATTCACCGCCGGTAATACCTGTATGGTTTTAAAATTGGTAGAGCCAGCTTTATCGTACACAAATTGGCCACCCATGGTCAAAAAATCATCGGCACTGCCCACAGGCATTTTAAATTCGGTATTAAAAGACCCTGTTTGATACGGAACCGTAACCGCTGCCCACTGCTGCCGGATGACTGTTTGAAAACGCAGGTCGCCATTAAAAATACCTGCCAATGATGGATTGCGTAACAGCGGTGCTTCGAAAAATTGTGAAAAGTGAATATCCTGTGCAGCGCTAATCAAATGGAAAAATAATACAGACATGAGCATGAATAGCCTTTTGCCTGAATAGAATATGGTTGAGCAGCAATTTTTATTCTTCATCTTACAATACATGGACAAGAGTTTCTTTTTCTTCAACATTCGTTTTTCATCGTTTTTTATCACAGCCGGTATTCAATAAAAACGCAGCATTTTTATTGAATACATTGTTTGGAAAAACGAAGGAGTGAGGTGTGATATTTTGCCGGGTAAATAATACCGGCAGGTCATCTTAACAAGGTTACGTTTCCTTTTAAGTTGAAAATAGTATTGTTATCACAAATTACGTCCATGGTGTACACATACACATCAGGAGTAAGCAATTTTCCTTTGTAAGTTCCAGCCCATCCTGCCGATTCATCGTTCGGTTGAAAGTTGGTTTTTTCGTACAGCAGTTCTCCCCAACGGTCGAATATCCGAAGGGATTTTACTCCAAACAAACCTTTGCCCCTTGGGTAAAAAACATCGTTGGCGCCATCTCCATTCGGCGAAAAAGTATTTGGCACAAACACATTGTTATTGCTACAAATGAGCACAATAGTTACCCTGTCTTCGGCTATACAGTTGCCTGCATTACTTGCCCTAAGGGTGTAGGTAATTTCCTGCCTTGGTGTAGCTATCGGGTTTTTACAGCCCGTACAGCTTAAATAGATTGGTGGAGTCCACCGCCACAGATTTACATCCGGAGATGAGGTGGAATTTAACTGCACCGAATTACCCACTATCAACTGAATTTTATCTTCTATGATGTTTACTTTAGGTATTGGGTAAACTTTTACAACCACATAACCTGTATCGTAAAAGCAGCCTAAAGTGTCGTAACCAATTACACGGTAGGTAATAGAGGAGTCAGGCTTTGAAACAGGGTTGGGTAAAGTAGAACCGCTTAAAAAAGTAGGCGGCGTCCAGGTATATCTTTCTGCCCCAAAAGCCCCAAGCCTAACCGATTGGCCTACACAGATTGTATCACCCGGATTTATTTTCATATCCAAAGGTTGTTTTACCCTTACCAAAACAGTATCTACTGCTACACAGCCATTACTATCTGTGCCGGTAACCCGGTACCATCTTGTAGAATCGGGCTTTGCCACCGGATTAGCACAGGTGGTGCAGCTAAGGGATGGATGCGGATCCCAGTTATAATTTAATGCGCCTGCAGCAGCAAGATTATGGTTAAGGCTGCGGCAAATAAAATTTCCCGGTCCTGCATCTACAATTGGCAGTGGATTTACCTTAACAATTTTGGAACTGGTATCAGCACAGCCTGAGCCGTTGGTAACTATGGTAATTATGTTATATGTTCCGGCCTGCGTGTATGTTTGAGGTGGCGGATTTTGCTGAGTAGATGTTTGTCCGTTACCCAAATCCCATTTCCATTTTACAATAGAAGTATCCTGATTTAACCAAACGCCTGTAAAACTTGCTGTTTTAGGTACACACCCCGAAGTGTCGCCAAATACTTCTATTTGTGGGCTTGGTACTATTTTTATCGGCACATTTAGGGTATCGATACTTACGCAGCCTGTAACAGTGGTTACAGTTAGTGTAACAATAAAGTTACCCAGCGATTTGTATTTATGTGTAGGGTTTTTCTGGCTTGAAGTATTACCATCGCCAAAATTCCACAGGTAGCTTTTTATTACATCATTGGTTTCGGTTGAGTCTGTAAAAGAAACAAAAGCAGAATCGCAAATAAGATATCTGGGTAGTTGTTTAATACGGCTTTTGATGCCTTTAATACGGATGGTATCCAAGCCTAAAACAGGCAGTTTGCAACCTAGTGAATCTTCTAAAATTATTTTCGGAAGAAAATCGCCAAGCCGTACATAAGTGTGAACTGTAGCGGTATCCCTGCCAAAATTAGTTACGCCGTCGTTATAATCCCATGTGTAGAAATAGGTATTTTGGGTATTACTCGTAAACACCACAGTATAAGGTGTGCACCCTATTATCGGTGAGTAGCTAAAAGTACCACTAGGTCCTAATAGTTTTACCTGATTCGTAGCTGTATCCTTACATCCGCCGTTACCTGTTACGATTAATTGTACATCAAAAATACCTGAAAACGTGTAGGTGTGCGATGGGTTTACAAGGGTAGAGGTGTTGCCATTACCAAAATTCCATTGGGCTTGAGATAAATTTATTGATTGATTCGTAAAGGAAATAAATAGTGGCGGGCAACTGGTAAAAGAATCACTCATAGCAAAGTTGGCTTTAGCATCGTACACCTTAATATATTTCGGTTTTATCATGGTATCCCTGCAGCCAATCATATCCTCCAGAATTAGCTTTACGTCATATTCTCCTTCATTTACATAAGTGTGTGCCGGATTGGCACTACTAGTTGAATCGCCATCTCCAAAATACCACCTTAGGCTGGATAAGTTATTCCCGGTTAATTGTTGGAAAAACTGCACAGGGGTGTTTTTACACTTTATAGTATCGGCAGAATAAAAATCAGCCTGTGGATCATTTACCAGGATATTTTGTGGTTTATAGGTTGTATCGCGGCAACCGGCTGCATCTATTGTAATTAAGCGTACCCCGTAGAGACCTCCCTTGGTGTATTTATGTGTAAAAGGCGGGCCATTAAATACCTTTTTGCCTGTACTGTCACCAAAATCCCAAATCCATTGTGCAATTTTATTTATGCCATCGGTTTTAGACGAATCTGCAAAGGTTACCAGCGAATTAATACATACATTTTGATAGGGCCCAAAGTTTGCTTTAGGTCCATATTTACTTACAGATACTGGCTTTATAATGGAGTCGGGGCAATTATTAAGGTCTGTAATTACCAGTTTTACATTAAATGTACCTGTGCTATCGTAGCGGTGGTTAATCCGGTTGTTTAAAAATGAATCTGTACCATTTGTGTTGTCCCCGAAATCCCATTGATAGCTTTTAATATTCCAGGGCCGGGTGGTAGCTTCAAATTGCTTTACTGTAGATCTGCACCCAATACTATCTATTATATTAAACCCAGCCTTTTCATTTAATACAAAAATTGTCCGGCTGGCCTCATGTTTGCAAAAACTATCTCTTACCTGTTGTTTTACTACATACCTGCCGGTGTCTTTATACAGATGAGATGGACTAGGAATATTTGTAGAATCGCCATCTCCAAACCAGTATTTCCAGTATAATGCACCTATAGATCTGTCTTTAAAATAATGTTGCTTTTGATTGCTGCAAACAAAAGAATCCAGAAACCCAGCTATGGGAGGTCTTATATAAATGTACCTTGTTTTTGTAATTGTATCTGCACAGCCACTTCTCCATACTATTAGCCTTACGGTAAAAAATCCGGTGTCGTTGTAGTTATAAACCGGGTTTTTATCTTTTGAAGTACCGCCATCACCAAAGGTCCAAAACCATCTGTCAGGGTTATTGGTAGTACTATCCGAAAAATATATTTCATCCATGGCGCAGGCTACTCTGGGAGTGGCAGCAAAAGCTGCAACTGGTTTTTTCCCGACCAGTACACCTTTTATAAAAGTAATGGTATCGGTACAACCACCTGCTGTAGTAATTTTTAATTTTATTGCATATTGCGCTTCTACGGTATAAGTTCTGGATGGGTTTCTGAGGTTGGATAAAACGCCATAGCCCAAATCCCATTCGTAAGATACAATCGAATCCAGCGATTGAATAATAGGATCGAAATTTACAGTATGCGGAACGCAACCTTCTACAGGTAATGGTTTGATACCAATTATTTTAGGCGGTGCGATGGTAACAGTAGGAGCTTTTACCAGCGTATCCAAACAGCCATTTGCGTTACTTACAATCAGTGTAACAATAAAAGACCCTGTAGAATTGTAAGTGTGAGAAGGATTTATAGCAGTACTGCTATCTCCATCGCCAAAAAGCCATTTTACTACCGTTCCGTCTACTGAAGTATTGGTAAATGAGGTGGTTAAAGGCGGCTTGCATGCCACAGTGTTTATAGCAGTAAAACTTGCGGTGGATTTGGGTAATACCTTTATTGTTTTTGAAGTTGAATCTTTACACAAACCAAAATCGGAAACCAACTTTATTGTGTAGGTGCCGGGTGCACTGTAAAATTTTATAGGATTGAATACAGTATCTGTTGTGCCATCTCCAAACTGCCAGGTACACTTTACCAGACTTCCATAAGGTGAGGAAGCATTTATTACAGGGAACTTTGTACTTACACAAATACTATCTGGCACAATAAAAGCCGCTGAAACAACGCCTACATAAATGAGATTATTTTTTACCAATACATCTCTGCATCCGGAAGCATTTACTAATGTTAGTGTAACGGAATATACCCCTGCAGTGGTGTACACATGGGTTGGGTTAGGCAATACGGATGT
>JAYUTQ010000466.1:0-3027 GCA_043755055.1 Chitinophagaceae bacterium
TTACTCAAATTGGTAATGCCTTCGGCAGCCAATACATCTTCATCAATAAAAAAGTTACCGGTACATTCTGCTGAAGGTTTGCTTAGGATAATGTAGGCTGTATCGGCTATAATGTCCACAGTGCGGCTCATGTTTATAAGGGCATCGCCACCAAGCAGGTTTTGTACAGCCGCAGTAGCAATGGTGGTTTTGGGCCACAAGGCATTGGCAGCCACTTTATCTTTCTTTAGTTCGGCCGCAAGGCCAAAAGCAATCATACTCATATTGTATTTGCTAATGGTATAAGCCAAATGGCGGCTAAACCATTTTGGCTCCATACTAATGGGCGGCGACAGGGTAAGTATATGCGGATTTTCGGCCTTTTTTAAATGCGGAATACATGCACGGCACATCATAAAAGTGCCACGAACATTAATATCATACATCAGGTCGAAACGCTTGGGTTCGGTTAACGCTGTAGTGGTTAGCGATATGGCCGAAGCATTGTTAATCAGCACATCTATACCGCCAAAAGTTTCGATGGTTTTATCTACTACGTTCTGAATCTGATCTTCAAAACGAATATCGCATTGTACGGCCAAAGCCTTGCCACCAGCGGCTTCCACTTCTGCGGCAGCGGTAAAAATAGTACCGCCAAGCTTGGGGTTTTCTTCCACACTTTTTGCAGCTATAACAATATTGGCGCCTTCGGCAGCCAGCTTCAGCGCTATGGCTTTACCAATGCCTCTTGTGGCACCGGTAATAATAATGGTTTTGTTTTTGAATGACATGCAATGGTTATTTGAAACGAAAGATAACAGCAATTTGCTTAAAAGGAAAAACCATTTTAATCCTCTGAAAAAAAGTACCAGCGTTTATTTTAGCCTGATAAAGCAATGTATGGGCAACAATAAAGCGTCTCCAAAAATGAAACGCTTTTTAAAATTTGTCTGTGTAAATGATTTTTTATTATGGATGATTTGCAAAATTCAGACGCCGGCATGGCGTCTCTACAAATACCTAATACCTAACCATCAATCCCTAATTACTCTGCCTCTGCCACTACTTCCTGTACTTCGGGTATCATCCGCTTCATCATGCCTTCTATGCCGGCTTTTAAGGTAATCATGCTACTTGGGCAGCCACTGCAACTGCCTTGCAGCATCAGGTTTACTTTACCATCTTCGTAGCTTTTAAATTGTATGGCGCCGCCATCCATTTCCACGGCTGGTTTTACATAGTTTTCCAGCAATTCCTTAATGCGTTTTACCACATCATCGTCATCGGCTAATACGGTATTGCTGGCTTCCTGCTTTTTCATGGTGGCCACATCATCTTCGTTTACAACTACGCCACCATTTTCCAGGTATTCTTTCATAAACTGCTTAATGGTAGGTATTACATCCTGCCATTCTTCAGTGTCGGTGGTTTTGGTAAGGGTAACAAAGTTGCTGGCAATAAACACACTTTTTACAAACGGAAAACTGAATAATTCTTTTGCCAACGGCGAAGGGCCGGCATAAGATTCATCCTGAAAATCAATGCTTTTGCCGGGGTACAATAATTTATTGGCCACAAACTTCATTGTTTCCGGGTTGGGTGTCATCTCAGTATAAATGCTGATAATTGGGCTTCCTGTCTTTATCATGATAATTTCTTTTTTGTTTTTTGCCGCCTTTGGCGGAAATAGAAGGTTCCGGAATTAATACCAGAATAGCACAAAAGTAACAACTTCAATGCCGTTTTGGTTGGTTGCGGCAAAATGGCATGGGCATAAAGTCTAAATATTTCGTTTATCGAAAAGGTTCTCAGAACGTTTCAGATAACAACTTTAACCAATTTACCACTTCTCCGCTTTTCATTTTGATGATAAATAAACGATGAAACAGCCCAGCCGCTTACGGCCCCCATCAATACATCGCTTGCCCAATGCTTTTGGTAATGCATCCGGCTACTGCCTATGCCGGTAGCCACCCCATAGCTTAGTAATCCTACCCATGGTTTCTTATGGCTGTGCAAATAAATCATGGTGGCCGTACTAAACGAAACGCTGCTGTGGCCGCTAAAAAAGCTTTCGAACCTGTTCGCTTTTAAAGGACCGTCCCAGTAATTGGCGCCTCTGCCATTTACCGGCCGGGCACGGCCAAAGAGATTTTTTACGCCATACGTAAATGCACCGGTAAATATTTGTGCCTGCAGGTTATCGAGTGCAAAGTTTTTAAGTTTCGTATTCTTTATAACTGTAGCAATACCAAGTGTTACAAGTGTACTGCCCACTGCCACAGGTGTAGAACCTGCAAATGCACCTGCTTTTCCAAAAGCCTGGTTCTTTGCATTCCACCGGGCAAATGGTTTGTTGATGTCTTCGTCTACACGGGTAAGCCCCGCGGTAATGGCCACAGAAGTTCCAAAAATGGCCCAATCTTTTCCTTTCCAACGGGCTGGCTGTGTTAAAAATTGCCCTGCATTGGTCCAATAGCTTTTAAGGTATTCACCTTCAGTAGAAGTTGGAATGGAGTCGGTGGTATTTTGGGCTTTGCCCAACTGGATTTGTAATAATAAAAGAGAAAGAAAAAAGTATTTCATTGGTATGAAAGTAGGGCGAAATGCCAATTATTCTCACCTAAAAATATAGCGTAAAATTTTGCCGTTCTTTTTCCACCCCCATCAGTCAGGAACCTGCCACCCCCGCCAGCGGGGGACACCCTCATTATTACCAGCCTGTAACAAGCAGATTGCTAGAGGCTTTTAAAGAACATTTTTGATACTTGCTATAGGCTGCGGCAGCACTATTTCTAATCGTTTCCGCCGGCTCATTTTTGATCCAGGCACTTATCGCATCATGCAATACATACGCTTCGGGGGCCATTAATCCGGTACTCCATAAAAGGGGCTGGGCAGCTGTTTTTTTTAATATAGGCGCAAAGTAAGATTTGCTAACACATGCCAAAATAATGGCTTCCCTTTTTTGCGAATCGGCCGCCGGAAAATTAGTGTTGAGTTCAAAATCCATTAAACCATCGTGGCCTATATACGCCAGCAGCTGCG
>JAYUTQ010000467.1:0-3024 GCA_043755055.1 Chitinophagaceae bacterium
GTACAAAAACTTACTGATCTGATCCACCGTTTCCCGGTGGTTGCAAAACACCAGCGTTGGCTCATGGCCAATTACGGCCAGCAGTTTCAGCAGGCTCTCTGTTTTGTCTTTACTATCAGCTTTTACCAGCTTCAGGCTCAGGCCTTCGGCTACTTTTTCGGTTAAAAAATTGAGTTCAGTAGCATTGGTAATCCCTGTAAACTCCGGTATATCAATTGTCTGTGTGGCAGATGTAAGGATTCGTTTTTGTAGATTGGTCAGTTTGCTAACTATAAAAGTCATATCGGTTTCAAAACCAAATTCCAGGCTTTTATCAAATTCATCCAGCACCAAAGTTTGTATAGTGGTTGTATCAAAATATTCTTTTCGGAGATGTTCCGCAAGCCTTCCGGGTGTGCCAATGAGCAAGCAAGGTGGTTGCAGCAGGTTGTTGATTTCTGTTTGCACATCGTGGCCACCATAAAAACAATTGACTTTAAAACCTGTGCCCATGGCCTTAAATACCTTTTCTATCTGCAGGGCCAGTTCTCTTGATGGTGCTATTACAAGGCATTGGATGCCTTTAATGTTTTCCTGCAAACCCAAAACTACGGGCAGTAAAAATGCCAGCGTTTTACCCGAACCGGTTGGTGATAACAGTACCAAATCCGCAGCCGGTTTGCGGGCCGCAAGGCTGGCAAGCTGCATTTCGTTTAGCTGTGCAATCCCTAATTTTTCGAGTATGGGTTGTATTAATTGGTCATCTGTGTTCATGCCACGAAGGTAAGGCAGGGTTTGGTAGCGTTAAGGCTGTAACAAAAAAGGAGAAAGCCATTTGGGCTTTCTCCTTTTGAAAAGAGTGGCCTCATTCCCAGCCCTGCCTCACCTGCCCTTTGGGCATCCTCTCCAAATGGAGAGGAGAAAAGGATGGTATTGCGTTTTCGGATAAGGGTGCCCCTCCGGAAATATGTTTTAAAAATTCAAAGCATAGTGGTCACTTTTACACTCCACTCCTATTCTCGACTCACTTCTTACCACTCACTACTAACGACTCGCTTCTCACTTCTCACCATTCACGACTCACGACTTCATATTGATATATTGCAATGCCACGCCAAAATTGCCCACATTGCAGGCGGCTATTACTTCCTGCAAATCGTCGAGTTTTTTACCGGTTACACGTATAATATCGTCCATAATGGCGGCTTGCACTTTCAGGCCTTTGTCCTTAATCATCTTTACTATTTTCTTACTGTCTTCCTGTTTCAGGCCATTGCGAACCGGCACTTCCAGCTTCCAATGCTTGCCGCTTTGGAAACCCTCTTTGCTCAGGTCGTATATTTCGGCAGCTAATCCCTGCTTCATGCTGCGGCTAATCAGTACATCAATAATCTGCTGCATTTTCATATCGCTGTCGGCTTCCAGTTTCAGCAAAAAATTCTTTTTGTCGAGGTCTATTTCCACATGGCTACCCTTAAAATCGAAGCGGTTGGTAATTTCTTTTTTAACTACGTTAATAGCATTGTCAAGTGTTTGCAGGTCTACTTTACTGGCAATATCGAAAGATGGCATGGTTACAAGTTTATTGGTGATTGTTTTAAGTTCGGTTTTGGGCAAATGTAAAAAATGTGGAGCACAACTAATGCAGCACTATTTAGCTGTGGTCCTGCCTTACGCTGCTACTCCTCGTTACACGCCTTTGGCGTGTTCCTGCGGGGTATCCGCTACAGTCGGGGCTAGGTTCTCAACGATTGGAGTACTATATAGCTTTTCCACCATGCATCGTCCTCACCCTAAAAATATCCTTTAGCAATTGCCAGCCATCACTTACTATCCGCACACTACTTTTATCATTGTACCGTAATTGCACCGGCATTTTAGTTACTTGTATTATATGTTTGGATGCCAGATAAATCAGTTCGATATCAATAGCAAATCGGTTCACTTTTGTTTGGCTAAACAACTGCATGGCTACTTGTTTGCCCATACCTTTTAAGCCACATTGCGTATCGTACACGCCTTTAAACAACAATTTACTTACAAGCCCCGAAACCACATAACTCCCTATATTCCGGAGTAACGGGGCATTTTTAAAATACACCGATTCCGGGTGCATACGGTCGCCAATAATTAGCTGTTGCGGGTCTTTTTGCAGCGCCATAATGAGTGCATGAATATTTTCATGTTCAAACGGAATATCAGCATCAGTAAACATTTGCACCGAGCCGGTAGCCAATTTAAAACCTTCCCTAAGCACTGCCCCTTTTCCCATATTTTTTTGACAGCCCGTTATTATTAATTGGTTGGTTTGGGCAAATTCGGCAGTGGCTGCTTTGTCTTCAGAGCCATCATCAGTAAGAATCACTTCTACTGTGTAAGGCTGCTGATGCAGAAAGGCAAGCAGTGGCGGAAGGTGCTTTTGCAAAAGCGGGCTGCCGTTGTAAACAGGAATAATAATACTAACGTCGGCTATGGTGTTGTGGCTGCTTGCTAATAACATATATGGCTGCTAAAATAACCACTTTGATCTGTGAAGGCACAAAAGAAAGATTCAAAAACCCGGCCTCCTGTTATTAGTTAAAAAAATCAACGTTGTCAGCTATCAGAAGCAGTATTTTTAGCCCGAAGGTTTTATTAAATAAATCTTTGCATATTTCACCATACAAAATGAGCTGTAACTATAACCAATGATATTTTCCGGCAAAAAAAACTATCCGCTACTTGTAGCAATATGTGTTATCTGTGTGGCTTATTCACCTATACTTTCAGGCATCTTTTCTATAAAATTTGATGCACTGTACTATTACTATCCCGTTCATTATTTTTTTAGCGAACAGCTGCAATCGGGTAGTATTCCCTTCTGGTTTTACAATCTCAACGGTGGCTTCCCCATGCATGCAGATGTGGGTACACCATTCTGGAATTTTACGCTGTGGTTGTTTCCGCTATTAGGCAAATCAGTTTACGTGTATGCATTGTCCATGCTTTTTCATGTGGCAATAGCTGCATTTGGTATGTATAGATTAGCCAGACATGTAACATTAT
>JAYUTQ010000468.1:0-3021 GCA_043755055.1 Chitinophagaceae bacterium
ATTTATTCAACTATATTAGCATGAAAGAGCTTTTGGAAGCATATGCGACAACGAAAAAAAAGTGCCACCAGACAGATTTGTTTAGCTCTGCCTAGCCCCTGCTTTTATATTTAATCTTCAAAACACCGTCGGTAAAGGGTTACAGGTCAGAGATATGCTAAATTTGAAGTTTAGTCGGACAATAATGTTTTGGAACCTTACATTGTTGGACAAGGAGGCACCAAATCAAAAACCCCTTGAAAAATTTCAAAGGGCATTTGTTTAGTCAAGGGAAAACAGGACTAAAAAGGTAAATCATCTACCGGCTCAGTAACCTCGTTAGCGGCAGGTACACTGCTGTAGTTAGATTGCTGCGGTTGTGCTATCGGCTGCTGATAACTGTTGTTATTACTGTAATTATTTTGTTGTGGAGCAGTGCTGCTACCTTCTTGTTTTGCTGCACCTACCAACTGTATGTTAAGAACCCGCAAAGAAAGTGTAGCACCATTGGTACCATCGTTTCTGGTAAAATGCCTTGCTTCCGGGGTTCCTTCTACATAAACTGTAGTTCCTTTTTTTAGATAAGGCGAAATGGCTGTTTTGTCAGTCCAATAGGCACAATCTACCCAAATGGTTTTTTCATTTTGTACGCCCTGGCTGTCTTTGTACCTTTCTGAATGTGCTACGGTAAAATTGATAACGCTTTTACCATTTACTGCATTTACTACGCAATCTTTTCCAAGATGGCCGATAACCTGTAACTTAATCATAGTGCTCGTTTTTTTGTTGTTTACTTAATTAATTTGAGGATAAAGGTAATGGCATTTTGTTGCTATCCAAATTTTTTTTGCTAAATTTTTTGGGGAGAACAATTTCCGATTACTAAAAAATTATTATAGCAAAATATCAAGTTCGGCTTTTGTAATGGTAAAAATGGTACCATGCCTGATACCGCCGGGCAGCTTTATTTTTTCCGACACATCGATCCAGGTTTTTAAATCTTTTGACGCTATAGCGCCATATTTATGATCCCTGTATTTATCGAAAAACACTACCCATTCGTGGCCAATTTTTACTGCTGTTGGTCCTTCGGCCCAATACTTACCTGTTATAGGTTTTGTGGGTTTGCTGTAGCCTTTGGTTAATTTTTTACTTGTAGCAATCCGCAGGTTTTTCTGCACCGGTCTAAGGGTTTCGTCTTTTAAAAACATTACATATCGCTTACCTATTTTTTGTATGGAAGCATCTATCACATTGAAGTTTTTTTCGTACAATAATTTAGCTTTTGTAAACTTGTTGAAGTCTCTAGTGGTTACGTAATAAATGCGGTGGTCGTTGTCGCCCATAGAATCCGTGGCCGGAAAACGGCCTTTTATAGTTGTGGCCCAGTAAATCATAAACGCCTGCTTTTTAGCGTCAAAAAAGATTTCCGGCGCCCAGCAGTTTTTAGCTTCGGGTTCGTGTTCCATTACCGGGATATCTTTTTGAGCACTCCAGTTTACCAGATCTTTGCTGCTAGCATAGCCGATGCTTTTTTCTTTCCAGCTAAGCGTCCACACCATGTGGTACGTGCCCTCATCATCTTGAACAATGCAAGGGTCCCTCATTAATTTATCGTTGCCCACCAAGGGTTTCAAAAAAGAGCTATCGTTTTTTAAGGCTTTGTATTGATAGCCGTCGAGGCTGTAGGCAAGGTGCAGGCCATCGGCACTGCTGCCTTTAAAATAGGCGAAAAT
This sequence comes from Chitinophagaceae bacterium, assembly GCA_043755055.1. GTDB lineage: Bacteria > Bacteroidota > Bacteroidia > Chitinophagales > Chitinophagaceae > JAZKFT01. Next base: position 1,716 of record JAYUTQ010000468.1, read on the forward strand.
GTAGGCTTTGCTGGTGTCTTGGGCTTTTACCAAATTACAACAAATCATCACCAAAACCACCGTCATTGCGAGTCCCGCCAAATGCGGGACTGCCCGACGTGGCAATCTCCTGAAGTTTGTAAACGGGGTTTGATTATGATGTAACCAGCTTAATAAATAGTTGGGGATTGCCACGGGCAGTAACCCTGCCAATGACGGGTTTATTAATATTTTTTTCATCTTCAAAATCATTTTATTTTTTTCTTTTAGCCCATCTTTTGTAATCCTATTTGGCGACATTGGTCCCGTACGTACGGGATTCATCTGATTGCTACTATTTAACAACGCAAAAACCGTATTGTAATTCTATTAATTTATCGGTTAGAGGGAGACGCCAGCATGGCGTCTCTACAAATACCATCCGCAAAAACTCCAAAAGGATGCTTTGTATAATTCCGAGATCAACTACCCAAATATATAATCAACGTTCGCAAAACCCTGACAGGGCGAAAGCCAGCCCTGTAAGGGTTGTTTCATCGTACCAAACTTACACTCATCAAACCTATTACCACATCGTTGGCAATGGTTTGCAGTTTTAAATCCTTTAAAGTTTTGAGTTTGTTTAAGGGCAAATCCAGCACGGTTGCTGCGCCACCATCAATCATTTTACCATTGTATTGTTTGCTGCTGCCATTGAGTTCCGAAACCATTTTGCCGGTTTTTAAATGTACCCTCGGCGGCCTTGCAGCATTCAACTGAAACGCAAAGCCATCATCCATATAATCCTGTTCTATAGGCCACCATGTTTCAGGATTTTTAAGGAGTAAAGTATCGCCGGTTCCATCGGTATAACTAACAATTACAGCACCGTTTACAATTCTACTCTGCATGGGGTTGGTACTGCCGGCCATCATTAAATAAATATGCGAAGCCTTACCAGTTAAGGGTAACACCACTTCTTTCGGGTAATTATCCCACTGCGATGTGAAAATGATATTTGACTTTGTAGTATCAGAAGGCGTTTTAAAAACGATGCCCTGCGGCAGGGTGATTTCATTTTTTTCACCAGCCAGTTTTCGTAATCCGTTGTCATTTATCACAGCCGTTTTTAGCGGATGCGTCCAATCGCCAATACCTTGGGTGGGTAGTTGCAAAGTAGGGCCGGTTGGGCGTGGTGACAGGTATTGGTTTTTGAAAATATTGGTGACTTTATCGTTGAAGAAAGGGGTAAGGTCGAGGGGTTCGGTTATAAGGTTGGGCGAAATAATATTCCAGTCCACAATCTCTCCCTTATAAGTACCATAGTTTGCGGAAACAACAATGGTAT
>JAYUTQ010000469.1:0-3018 GCA_043755055.1 Chitinophagaceae bacterium
CCGAAAAAAAACTTTTTTTCAAAACGTAAATAATAATTTGCTATTAATTCTGATTGTCTCATTCAAAGTAAAATTTTGTAAAAAACAATTCGATTGCATCAATGCAGCATTTTTTGAACATAAATGTCTACATTAGTGTAGTTGTTTTTCCCGACTACTATGACAGAAGACCTTATTATAACCGGATGTTTGCAAAACAATCCCGCCGCACAACGTGAATTGTACAGCAGGTTTGCCCCGAAAATGCTTTCGGTGTGCTACCGTTTTGGACAAAACCGAGAAGATGCTGAGGATATGCTGCAGGAAGGATTTATAAAAGTATTTACCCAGATACACACCTTTCAAAACAGAGGTGCCTTTGAAGGATGGATACGCAGAATAATAGTTCACACTTGCATCAACATTCTTAAAAAGAACAAGAAGTTTAACGAAAGTGTGGATATAGAACATGCGGCAGAAGCGTCTGTAAGAGAGTCGGTGCCTGGTATTATGCAGGCAAAACAAGTGGTAGAATGTATAAGGTTGCTGCCAATGGGTTACAGAACGGTGCTTAATCTCTATGCAATAGAAGGCTATAGCCACCGTGAAATTTCGGATGTTCTGGATATAGAAGAAAGCACCAGCAGAAGCCAGTACACCAGAGCCAAAAATATGCTGGAACAAATTTTAATAAAGAAACACATTATAGAAAAGCCAGAAGCGATGCCTGGCTGGCTGGTAACTGCCAGTTAAACAGCATCCAAAAAAAACACAAGGAATATAGCCAACTACTGACATGATTGATGAGAATAACATAGACGAATTTGAACAGTTTTTGAGAAACCAGGCTGATAAACACCGGATGTATCCGAGTGACCAGATTTGGCGTAACATCAACCAGCAACTACACGGAAACAGCCGGTGGCCTGCATTAACGTTTGCCGCTATTCTTACAGGAGCTTTACTTACAGCCGGCTTAATTTTTCTTCATCCCCAAAAAGATTTATTTAAAACACCTACTGTTGCAGTAAGTGAAAAAGCAACTACCAACATAATTGCAATAACTCAAAAAAGTGTAAAGAACAAGGCGACTGTTGATATTACTACTCTCAAACCGGTGGACGAAAAGACGGTGATTTATCCATTTTACACTCCTGTTTTAGTTGAAGCACAAAACGAATATGCATACAGTAGCCCGTCGATAGTATCAACTGAGGCGGCAGAAGCAACTTTACTTTCCGGGCCTGTTAAAAATGAAATTTCCAATTCTGGTATTGTAAATTCAAATCTGAACCTTTCAGGTAAAGATATTCAGCCAGTGTTTGAACAAACAATCGTTTCTTCCAAAAACACAATTTCTGAGACTCCATTGGTTTCAGAAGTTAGCGTAAGCGACGATGATGTTGAAACACTTGGTGTAACAAAAGCAGCAACATCCGCTTTTGAGAACGCAAATACTAATGCCGGCAATTACATTGGTAACGATATGCCGGAACCTTTTTGGGCAATTGAAAAAGCTATAGGTAACAATAAAAAGAGGAATCGCTTTTCTGTACAGATTTATGGTGGCTCCAATATTAGTTACAGAAAGCTTTCTGAACCTGAATCATACGATTACCATTTTCCATATAATCCGGCTTTAACTGCCGATCCAAGAAAGAACGTAAATAATTACGTAAGTCAGCGGGCCGCTGTAGGGTTTGAATTTGGAACTGCCATTGCTTATGCCATTACCGATAGGGTTAAAATAAAAGCAGGTATTCAATTCAACATACGGCAGTATAATATTGATGCTTATAAATCTGTAGTGGAGCCGGCAGTTCTTTTGATAAGTAATAGCAGCACCTTTACTACCGATTCAGTAATGGTATATAGTTCTGTAAGAAATAATGCAGGCTCCAAACCAATCACAATACAAAACCGCTATTATCAGATAGGTATTCCTATAGGTATCGATTGGACATTTGTGGAAGGCCGCAAAGTTAATTTTAGCCTTGGCGCAACGGTACAGCCTACCTATCAGCTTAACGCTAACATGTATATGATAACAAGCGATTATAAAAATTATGTACAACAACCACAAATGGTTCGTCGCTGGAATTTTAATGCAGGTGCAGAAGCTATGGCCAATTTTAATGCAGGTGGTTTAAAATGGCAGGTTGGGCCGCAGTTGCGGTATCAAATGATGCCCACCCAATCTAAAAGTCTTTCTGTACACGAACACTTAATTGATTATGGCGTAAAAGTTGGCATTATTAAACAGTTGAAATAAACATTATTTTAAAATATTTCTTGAATCCTGTGGTGATAGCCACGGGATTTTTTTATTGGCTCCCCATAGCGATAGCCTAATTTAGCAAAATTATTTTCGCATCCTTACGTTATGTATTTCATGAAAAAAGTACTTCCATTAATTGTATTAATAGCCTTTGCAGCATGTAATAGTAAACCCGGTACAGCTACTGGCAGCGATTCTTTATCTGCAAAAAATGACAGCCTGAAAAATGAGCCTTTTTATCCGATTGCAGAATACATCCAAAGCCAGATTGCCTATTTAGACAGCACGCCACTAGCCATAGAAAAGCATACCTATGTAAATAATAAACGAATCGATTCTACTACAATAGACCGCAATGCATTTCGGCAATTAGCGGAAGAATTTTTAAAACCCGACCTGAACGATCCAACATTTAAACCCTATTACACTGAAAACTCGTATCAGGATCTTACAATAAACAGCGTCACTTTTAATTATACAACCACCGATCCCAATCAGGAGTTACGGCAAGCCGATGTATTGCTTGAGCCTGTTAACAACAAAATAAAAAATATCATTTTTAGAAAAAACAGAATGGTTGGTGATACCTCTCTAAGCATTAACGGGCTCTGGAAACACAATATGAATTTTCAGCTGAACTATACGCTGAAACCTGCTAATGGCAATGCCCAAACCAAACAGATAAAAGTGATATGGGATAAACCTGCTGTATCTGACTATTGAGTTGAGTTGATTGTACATTTCCTTCCCATTTATTTTGG